>JAURXE010000201.1 GCA_030654635.1 Pseudomonas sp. | reverse complement strand
GGGTTATCGCGGCCGTACCGGCATCTATGAACTGGTGATGTTCGACGACGCGCTGCGCACCCTGGTGCACAACGGCGCCAGCGAGCAGGAAATGACCCGGCATGCCCGCCGCTTCGGCCCAAGCATTCGCGACGACGGCATGCGCAAGGTCCGCGAAGGCGCCACCACCCTGGAAGAAGTGCTGCGCGTGACGCGGGAGGAATAGGCATGCGGCGTAATTTTTCGCGGCTAAAGCCGCTCCTACAAGGGTGCGGCGTGACCACCAGGTGCGAGCCGTCCGTGGCCGCGAGCCATGCTCTGGATAAAAGCTAATGGCCGCTTTCGAATACCTCGCGCTGGATAACAACGGCCGTCAGCAGAAAGGTATGCTCGAGGCCGACAGTCCGCGTCAGGCCCGGCAGTTGTTGCGCGATAAACAGCTGACGCCGCTGGAGGTCAAGCAGGCCCGCGGCCGTGAGCAAAAGAGCAGTGGCACTCTCGGTTTTGCCCAAGGCTTGGGCGCCCGCGACTTGGCGCTGCTGACCCGCCAGTTGGCGACCCTGGTGCAGGCCGCTTTGCCGATTGAGGAAGCCTTGCGCGCCGCCGCCGCGCAATCGACCACGCCGAAGATCAAATCCATGCTGCTGGCGGTGCGCGGCCGGGTGCTGGAAGGCCACAGCCTGGCGGCCAGCCTCAAGGAATACCCATCGGCCTTCCCCGAGCTGTACCGCGCCACCGTCGCCGCCGGCGAACACGCCGGCCACCTGGGCCTGGTGCTCGACCAGCTGGCCGACTACACCGAACAACGCCAGCAGTCGCGGCAAAAAATCCAGCTGGCCTTGCTCTACCCGGTGATTTTAATGGTCGCCTCGCTGACCATCGTCTGCTTCCTGCTCGGCTACGTGGTGCCGGACGTGGTCAAGGTGTTCGTCAACACCGGACAAGAGTTGCCGGTGCTGACCCGCGGGCTGATCGCCACCAGTTCGGTGGTCAAGGACTGGGGCTGGCTGATGGCGCTGGTGCTGATCGGCGGCGTGCTCGGCATCCGCTATGCCTTGCGGGATGAGGCGCTGCAGCGCCGTTGGGATGCCATGGTGCTGGCCCTGCCCCTGATCGGCCGGCTGGCGCGGGCGACCAATACCGCGCGCTTCGCCTCGACCCTGGCGATTCTCAGCAAGAGCGGCGTGCCGCTGGTGGAGGCGCTGTCGATTGCCGCGGCGGTGATCGCCAATCTGCGCATCCGCGACAAGGTGATCATCGCCGCGCAAACCGTGCGCGAAGGCAGCAGCCTGACCCGCGCCCTGGAGGCCAGCGAAGAGTTCCCGCCGATGATGCTGCACATGATCGCCAGCGGCGAGAAATCGGGCGAGCTGGACCAGATGCTGGCCCGCACCGCACGCAATCAGGAAAACGATCTGGCCGCGCAAGTGGCCTTGCTGGTCGGGCTGTTCGAGCCCTTTATGCTGGTGTTTATGGGCGCAGTGGTGCTGGTGATAGTGCTGGCTATCCTGCTGCCGATTTTGTCTCTCAATCAATTGGTGGGCTAAGCAGATGCAACAACGTCAATTTCAACGCGGATTTACCCTGATCGAAATCATGGTGGTGGTGGTCATCCTCGGCATCCTCGCCGCCCTGGTGGTGCCGCAAGTGATGGGCCGGCCGGATCAGGCCAAGGTGACGGTGGCGAAAACCGACATCACCGCCATTGGCGCCTCTCTGGACATGTACAAGCTCGACAACGGCACCTACCCGAGCACCCAGCAGGGCCTGGAAGCCTTGGTGAAAAAACCCAGCGGTAATCCCCAGGCGAAAAACTGGAACAAGGACGCCTACCTAAAGAAGCTGCCGATCGACCCTTGGGGCAATCCTTACCAATATCTGTCGCCGGGCAGCAAAGGCAAGATCGACCTCTACTCCTTCGGTGCCGACGGTAAAGAAGGCGGCAGCGACTACGACACCGACATCGGTAACTGGGATAACTGATGTTCATGCGCCGCTTGGCGGGCTGTCGCTCCGCTCCGAGGCCACCCTACGGCCGATATAGGGCCGGCTTCACCCTGATCGAGCTATTGGTGGTGATCGTCATCATCGGCTGCATGCTCAGTTTGGCGGTGTTCTCCATGGGCAGTTCCGGCGGTGGCCGGGAGCTGCGCGGCGAGACCGAACGGCTGGCGTCGGTGATCGCCTTGCTGCTGGAAGAGGCGACCCTGGACAACCGCGAATACGGCCTGCAGCTGCGTAACGACGGCTATCGGGTGCTGGCCTACGACGACACCAACGGGCTCTGGGCGCCAGCGCCGCAGACCGTCGACTATCGCCTGCCCAGCTGGATACGCCTGGATTTGCAGCTGGAAGGCGCGGCGCTGAAGCTGCCGCAAGTGGCCAGTCAAGTGGATGAAGATGACGAAATGCCCGCCAACGCCAAGCTGCAACCGCAGCTGTTGCTGCTCTCCAGTGGCGAGCTGTCGCCCTTTCACCTGCAGTTGAGCGACCGCCGCCCGGCCGGGCAAGTCTATGAACTCGTCAGCGACGGCTTCAGCCTGCCCCAGGCCACCGCGATCCAGGGGCGCAAATAATGCTAACCGGCGCGCGGCGCGGCGTAGGGTGGGCAACGCGCAGCTTGCCCACCAATTGGCCGGGATATCCACGGTGGACAACGCTTCGCTGTTGTCCACCCTACGTACATGCACTTGATGTGGATCACGCCCAAACAATGGCCGCCCAGCAACGCGGCTTCACCCTGCTGGAAGTGCTGGTGGCGCTGGCGATCTTTGCCAGTGTCGCCGCCGTACTGCTGACCGCCAGCGCCCGCAGTCTGCAAAATGCCGCGCGGCTGGAGGAGAAAGCCCTGGCCGGCTGGGTAGCCGATAACTACCTGACCGAATTGCAGCTGGCCGAAACACCACCCGATACCGGCAACGACAGCCGTGAGCTGGAGTTCGGCGGGCGCCACTGGCAGCTTTACAGTGAAACCGCCACCACCAGCGATCCGGGCATGCGCCGGGTCAATCTGTGGGTGGCGCTGCCGCCCGGCTCGCGGGACAACTCGCCGGTAAAAGAGCGCTCTACCGTGGCCCTGACCGGCTTTGTCGGGGTGCCCCAATGAGTCCAATCGCCGCAAGTCTTAGCCCGGCTCGGCAGCGTGCTGCGCCCGGCAAACTGAATCGTCGCAGCGCGGGCTTTACCTTGCTGGAAGTGCTGATCGCCATCGCAATTTTCGCCTTTCTGGCCCTCGGTACTTACCGCATGTTGGCCAGCGTATTAGCCAGCGATGAAGCCACCCGCCGCCATGAATTTCAGCTGCGCGAACTGCAACGGGCCTTTGCTGTGCTTGAGCAAGACCTGGCCCAGGTCGGCCCGCGGCCGATCCGCGATGCCTTTGGTGAGCCGCGCCCGGCCCTAGTCGGTGACGCCGAGCCTGCGGCCATGGAGTTCAGTCGCCTGGGTTGGCGCAATCCACTGGGTACACCGCGTTCAAGCTGGCAGCGGGTGCGCTGGGAGCTGGTTGGCAGCACCTTGCAACGCAGTTATTGGACGGTGCTCGACCAGGCCGTCGACAGCCAAGCCTTGCCGCAAAAAGTGCTGACGGAGGTGCGCAGCCTGGAGTTGCGTTACCTCGACAGCCAAGGTAATTGGCTTACCGAGTGGCCCTCGGCGCAGGATGACAGCGACCCGAAAAAACGTCTGGTGCAATTGCCACGGGCAGTGGAAATTCGCCTGGAGCATGCCCGCTACGGCCTGCTGACGCGGCTGCTGCTGCTGCCCGATATGCCCAAACCGAAGAAGCAGGCCCCAGAAGGCGGCAATCCCGAACAGCCGAATGGCGACGGAAGTGCAGCGACCCCTGAGGTCACGCCATGAGCGCGCCAAGACTACGCGCGCAGCGCGGCGTGGCGCTGATTACCGTGTTGCTGGTGGTGGCCATCGCCACCGTAGTGACTGCCGGGATGATCGCCCGCCAGCAGTTGAGTATTCGCAGCAGCAGCAATCAGCTGAGCGCCCGTCAGGCCTGGCATTACGCCTTGGGCGGCGAGGCCTTGGCACAGGCCATGCTGGCCCGTGACCTGAAGCAAGGCGGCAAGCAGAACCAGCCGGTTGATCACCTGCGTGAAGCCTGGGCCAAAAAGCTGGCGCCGTTTGAGGTCGATGAGGGCCGCATCAGCCTGCAGATCGAAGACCTCGCCGGGCGCTTT
>JAURXE010000200.1 GCA_030654635.1 Pseudomonas sp. | reverse complement strand
TGCCGATTTGTTGATAGTCACTGACCGCAGCCTCAATGGCGGCGCGGCTAGCGCAGCCTGTTCAAAAACATGCAGGTGCTGGTCGGTGGCTTGGGTCGAGGGTGCCGGATCAGCTGGCGGCTTTGGCGGCAGGCTTTTATCCTGCCGCACACGCCCTGACCGCCGACGCTAAGAGCCAACCATGACCGCTGTAATAAAACCCCGCTCCTTGCTGCTGGCCCTGAGTGTTTTGCTGTTGTTGGCCTTCTGGTTATCGCTGGCCTTGGGGCCGGTCAGCTTGCCGCTACTGGATACGCTCAAGGCCAGCTTGCGCCTGCTCGGCGTGCCGTTGGATGGTGCGGACCTGCAGCAGGCCGAGTTGATTGTTGGGCAGATCCGCTTGCCGCGTAGCCTGCTGGGCTTGGCGGTGGGCGCGGTGTTGGCGCTGTCCGGGGTGGCCATGCAGGGTTTGTTTCGCAACCCCCTGGCCGATCCCGGCTTGGTCGGGGTTTCCAGCGGCGCGGCACTGGGGGCGGCGTTGGCGATAGTGACAGGCAGCCTGTGGGGCGGCTTTCCTGAAGCACTAGTGCCTTATTTATTGTCGCTGTGTGCCTTCGTGGGCGGCTTGGGGGTGACCGCGCTGGTCTATCGCCTGGGTCGGCACGACGGGCAAACCAGCGTGGCGACCATGCTGCTGGCCGGTGTCGCATTGACCGCGCTGGCCGGCGCGGCCATAGGTTTGCTGACTTACCTGGCCGATGACGCCACCTTGCGTACCCTAACGTTCTGGAACATGGGCAGCCTGAATGGCGCCAGTTATGCGCGGCTCTGGCCGTTGCTGCTGGTATTGGTGCTGGTTGCCTGCTGGCTGCCGCGCCGGGCGGCGGCCTTGAATGCGCTGCTGCTGGGCGAGTCGGAGGCGCGGCACCTGGGTTTTGAGGTGGAGCGACTCAAGCGCGAGCTGGTGTTCTGCACCGCCCTAGGCGTCGGCGCTGCGGTGGCGGCGGCGGGGCTGATTGGCTTTGTCGGTCTGGTGGTCCCGCATCTGTTGCGGCTGCTGGTCGGGCCGGATCATCGAACTCTGCTGCCAGCCTCGGCATTGGCCGGGGCCAGCTTGCTGCTGTTGGCGGATCTGCTGGCGCGCCTGCTGTTGGCGCCAGCGGAGTTGCCAATCGGCATAGTCACGGCGTTGCTCGGTGCACCCTTCTTTCTTTATCTGCTGGTTCGGGAGCGCCGCTGATGCTTGAAGCAAAACAGTTGCGTGTACAACGCGGCGCCATCACTGTGCTCGACGAGGTCGATCTGCAACTGCTGCCGGGTCAGGTGCTGGGTGAGCTGGGACCCAATGGCGCCGGCAAGAGTACTTTGCTCGGCGCCTTGAATGGCGAGCTGGCGGCGGCGGGCGGGCAGGTGTTGCTGGATGGTCGGGCGCTGGCCGACTGGCCGGGACCTGAGCGCGCGCGGCGTTTGGCCGTGCTGCCGCAGTCTTCGAGCCTGGACTTTGCCTTTCGGGTTGAGGACGTGGTCGGTATGGGCCGTTTGCCGCACTCCAGCGGGCGCGAGCTCGATGGACAGGTTGTCGCGGCGGCCCTGACGGCGGCCGATGCGGCTTATTTAAGCGGACGAAATTATCTGACCCTGTCCGGCGGTGAGCGCCAACGGGTGCATCTGGCGCGGGTGCTGGCGCAGTTGTGGCCGGGCGGAGCGGGGCAGACCTTGCTGCTGGATGAGCCGACCTCGATGCTCGACCCGCTGCATCAGCACACGACCTTGCAGGCGCTGCGCGATTTCGCCCTACGCGGCGCGGCGGTGCTGGTGATAGTGCATGACCTCAATTTGGCCGCGCGTTATTGCGATCGCCTGTTGTTGCTGGTCAACGGCCGGCCACAGGTGCTGGGTACCCCGGACGAGGTTCTGCAGTCGGACAATCTTAAATTGGTCTTCGGTTTGGACGTGCTGGTGCAACGTCATCCCGAACGTGACCATCCATTGATAATAATTCGTTAAGGGCCTTGTATGCGTCTGCTGCTGTGTTGTTGTTTGCTGTTGTTGAGCGCCTGCCAAGCGGCGCGGCCCTTGCCGCCGTTACCGGCTTGGCAAAGCCCGCAGGGGCGCGAGCATGCCGATCTTGGATTGATTCGCGACTTGCGCAGTGGCGCCAGCCTGACCCCGGCGCAGCTGGTCGAGCAGTTGGCGGCGGCGCCACGGGTGTTGGTCGGCGAGCAGCATGACAATCCCGATCACCACCGCTTGCAGCTGTGGCTATTGCAGGCTCTGGGTGCGCAACGACCGCAAGGCAGCCTGTTGCTGGAGATGCTTAATCCCGATCAGCAAGACAAAGTTGTAGCGGCACACGCAGTGACCCTGGATGGGCAGGCGCCGGCAGATCTGCCGGCGGCCCTGGCCTGGCAGAAGAATTGGGACTGGGCGCTGTACGGGCCAATTGTTAGCTATGCGCTGGCGCAGCCTTATCCGTTGCAGGCGGCCAATCTCAATCGCGGCGAAGTCATGCAAATCTATGCTGCGCGACCTGAGTTGCAGGGCCCGCTGTCGACGACGCCATCAGTGCGCGAAACCTTGCTGGCGGATATTCGCGAGTCGCATTGCGGCTTGCTGCCTGAGGCGCAAATGCCAGCCATGCTGGCGGTGCAGCAGCAGCGTGATCGACGCATGGCCGAGCGACTGCAAGCGGCGCCAACCCCGGCGTTGTTGTTGGCGGGCGGTTTCCATGTGAAACGCGATCTGGGGGTGCCTTTGCACCTGGCCGATCTGGGCGTCGCCACCGGTACTCTGGTGTTGCAACTGGCCGAGGTGGGTAAACCAGTGAGTGCCGCCAGCGCCGACTTTGTCTGGTACAGCGCTGCGCTGCCGGAGCAAGATCACTGCGCCAGCTTGCGTCGTCCGGCGTCAGCTCAGTAGACCCACGAGGCAGCGGGGCGAATGCCCACGGCAGCTGGCCATTCTGGGCTGAGTCGTGCCGCAGTTTTTGTAGGAACGGCTTTAGCCGCGGTTGGGCTGTAGCCGTTATTCAAATCCCAAGCCTTGGCCTCTGTCCACGCTGTTTCGCGGTCAAGGCGCTCCAAATATCCTGTGCTCGTTGAGCCTGCCGTTGTGCGTTGAGCTGCGGGGCTTGGCTTTATTGCAGGCAAAAAAAGACCCAGGTGTGAGCTGGGTCAAAACCGTGTTTAGCCTGATGAGGAGATAACCTGAAAAGTCCGACCTGGTCTTTCAGCTTACCGGCTGACCTCGCGATCAACTGATCCAATAATAACAATTCTCATTCGCAAGTCAACGGTTTTTCCTTGGCTATTACTTTTGCCGGGCGGCAAAGCAAACGACCCGGCGCTGGGCCGGGTCGTAGGTGTTTTTGCCTGACGCTGGGTGGTGTTATTCGGCGGATGGCAGCCGCAGCTGGGTCACTTCCTTGTTCAGCAGGTCGATACGCCGCGCCATGCTCTCGATCAGGCTGTGGGCAATCCGCGGGTTGCTCTGCATCAGGCTGAGGAATTGCTCCTTGGGGATGATCATCACGGTGCAGGGCTCGCTGGCGATCACCGTGGCGCTGCGCTTCTCGCGGGTAAATACCGCCATGGCGCCGAAGATCTCATCCTTTTGTACATCGCCGACCTTGTGGCCATCGACATAGGCTTCGGCGTGGCCTTCGATGATGACAAACACGTGCTCGGCTTCGTCGCCCTGGTGGATCAACTCTTCGCCAGCCGCAAAGCTTTGAAAACCAGTGGCAGGGCGCATTTCCGGTTGTTTGAGCCGCGACAGGGCATCCGACAGCAAGGCCGTGTGGCCAAGCAGGTATTGCACGAACATTTCCTGGCGCTGCTCATCGGCATAAATATGTTGGAACACCGCCGAGCGCGAGTAGGGAATCAGGCTGATGGGTTCTTCGCTGCTATAGACGCAGCTCGGCAGTTCAATGCCTTGGCGCAAGCCAACCAAGTCGCCTTCTTGCAGGTAAAACAGTGGTCGACCATCAATCAGTGCATGCAGCAGGCCATTTTCAATCACAAACAGCTGGTTGATCGGCAGCAGCGGGCCAAGATCTTCGACCTTGTCAAAGCTCAACGCCGGCCCCGTAGGCACAAGGCCTTCCAGTAGCTGGGTGGGGAGGCTTTGTAGTCGGCTGATCAGCTGATCGGCATAAGCCGGTTGCTCACCGAGTAGATACATGGGAGAAATTCCTTGAGCGGTCTGGGCTGGCAAAATGCACAAGCGTTTTATCAACACTAGGCTTTAGCCACTATTACGACAAATATTGTGCGCGGAGGCTGTGAGCTAGCTCTTGTTGTGCGTCGCTATTGAGTCGAGTAAGCCATTTAACTCGGCTTTGTGGGCCGGCGGCAACTCATTCCAATTTACATCCATCAAGGCGCCCTCAATGGCATACAGCAAAACTTTCGAGGCGCGAAAGCCGCGTGCCTTCACCGCGCGGTAAGCGTCGACCGCACCGAGCCGGCGCAAGTCAGACGCGTTGTGAATGCCGGAGGCATGCAGCCACTGAGCGGATGTCTTGCCGAGGTTTTTCAGCTCTAGTAGTTCGTCGTTCATTGAGCCTCCGTGCGCTACTGGTCTGCATCTGGTTGTGAGGGATAGCCTGCGAGAAAGTGTAGCGGCCAACTGACATTATGCGACTGTTGCGCGTCGCCCCAGGATCGACTCAATGCGGGCATTAATGCCTTGAGAGGATTACCCTTTTGCTGCTTTTAGAGTTGGATTGCCGACCAGGTGTTTAAGTAGCCAAGCCGCTGACTAAGGTTCCACTGCTGTTGCATGGTAAAGGCGGGTAATTGCAGGCGTGGGAAAGGTGCTTCTATGTCAGTAGCACCAAGCGCAAAACAGTCCGCCGGGTTTCAGCAGGCTGCTGACGTGGGTAAAAAAAGCCGCATCGGTAAACCAGTGCAGGGCTTGGGTGACCGTTATCAGGTCGAGGCAGGCGGGTGCGATAGGCAATTGCTGCGTATCGGCGACCAGTCGCTGCAGGTTGGCGCGTGGCTCGGCGACGGTCAGTTGCGCAAAGCTGCTATCACAGGCCAGCACCCCGGCAAAGTGCTCGCACAGTGGCTGGCTTGGCCATTGCCGCAGCCGATATCGAGGGCCTGCAGATTGGCCGGGCGGTGTTGCGCCAGCCAGGCGAATAACGGCGCTGGGTAGTGCGGGCGATAGTTGGCGTAGTCGCTAGCGCTGGCGCCAAACAGTTCGCTGATCGCACGCTTGGTTTACTCCAGGCAGTGGGAAAACTACTGCGCTAAGTTATGCAGCCTTTACTCATGCTTGTTTGGTGCGATAGCGCAGGCGCGTGCCAAAATTCATCGACATCAAAATCTCATCGGCGCTCAGCTCTTCCGGGAAATAGGCGCCGGATATTTGCGCATGGGCAAGGCTGGCGCCTTGCAAGCATGTGTTGCGCAAATCCAGGCCACGCAGATCGGCGCCGCGAAAGTAGGCGTCGGTAAAACGCACGCGGTCAGCGTTCAGGGTGCGCAGGTCAAGGCCGCGAAAATCGCCACTGGAAAGGTCAATTTCGCCTTCCTTGGGTTTTTGTGCATTGAAACCTGCGATGTTTTCGCTGCGAATAAGGCGATACAGCGGGTTATCAAGCTGGTGTGGTTGGCTCATGGGGCACTTCCATTGAAGGGGGGCAACGTAAGTATAGAGGGCGCTGCCGGGCTTGCCTGCAGCGCCTTTAGTTCGACCCGGTTACAGCCCCGGCAGATAGGTGCGCAGACGCTCGATCAGGCTGTTGAGACTGGCGGCTTCATGGGTGTCAACCCGCGTGCTAATGGCCTGCTCAGCGCTATCGAGCGGCTCGCGGTTGGCTTGCTGGGCATCGATCACTGCCTGGGTGGCGTCGGAGGGGTCAAGTTTTGCGGCTTGGCGTTGCGCCAGCCACTGGCTGATGATCGCATCTGGAGCATGGCAGTCGAGAATCAGTAAGGGCACGCCGGTTTGCTCGGCCACTTGGCGAGCCGCCTCGCGCTGTGCATGTTTGAGGTAGGCGGCGTCGATCACCACCGGGAAACCCGCCTGCAGGGCGCTGGTGGCCAGCTGATGCAGGCGCTGATAGGTGGCGTTGCTGGCTGCATCGGTATAGATGCCGGCGCTGAGTTGGCCTTGCAAACCTGCAGTTTGCTCGCCGAGTAGGCGTTTGCGCTCGACATCCGAACGCAACCGAATGGCGCCCAGCGCCTCGACCAGGCGCATGGCCACATGGCTTTTGCCGACGGCGGAAACACCGTGGGTAATCGCCAGAAAGCTCGACGGAATGGCGCTGTAGCTTTCGGCCAGATTGGCGTAACGACGGTACTGGGCAAGGATCAATTGGCACTGCTCGGGGTCTTGCTCCTGGCCTAGGCGGAACAGGCTGACCTTGGCGCGTACCAAAGCGCGGTAAGCCTTGTAGAAGTTGATCAAGTCGAGGGCGGCGTAATCGCCGGTGTGCTCCAGCCAAGCGCTGATAAAACGCCGCGAGAGGGGCTTGAGGTTGCGGTCTTCAAGGTCCATGGCCAGAAAAGCGGCGTCCAGGGCGATGTCGATCAGGCGGAACGGTTCGTTGAACTCAATGCAGTCAAACAGCACCACGCGGCCTTCCAGTAAGGTCGCGTTGCCCAGGTGGATATCGCCGTGGCATTCGCGCACCGAGCCGTTAGCGGCGCGCTGGTTGAGCAGTGGTTCGAGGCGGACAAAGTTGCTTTCGGTCCAGGCCTCGAGTGCATCCAGCTGCAGCAGGTCGGCGGCGTCGCTGAGCATCGGGCGGATTTGCTCAAAGTTCTGCCGCATCGGCGCGGCAATGGCGTTAGCGTTGCACAGCGGATGCTCGGCAGCCACTCGTGGAGTCTGTTGATGGAAGCTGGCGATTTGCTCGGCCAGGGCATCGATATGCTCGACGCTCAATTCGCCACGGGCTTGCACGGCATCCAGCAGCTGGCTCTGGGGGAACTGACGCATCTGCAGCGCGTACTCGATAACCGGGCCTTGGCCATTGAGTTGTGGTGCGTCGCTGCTGCCGGTGATGGGCAGTACTTGCAGGTACAGGCCTTCGGTCAGGCGCTGGTTAAGGCGTAGCTCTTCGGCGCAAAAATGCGCGCGGTCGGCCAAGCTGCTGAAATCGAGAAAGCCGAAGTTGACCGGCTTTTTAATCTTGTAAGCAAAGGGGCCGGTGAGCAGCACCCAGGAGATGTGCGTCTCGATAACCTGGAATTGCTCCACCGGGTGTGGGAACAGGGCCGGGTTTTGCAGGGCGGCAATCAGTGCTTGGCTCACGGTCAATCCTTGCGATTAAGAGGTTACGAAGGCCGCCATTATGGCCTCTGTGCGCGGTCATGCAAACCGCTGCGGTCGGTCTGTGGGCATTGGGCAATATGGGTATAATGCCTGCCTATGACTCGTTCCCGCTCCCCTCGTGCTCGTCCCAAACGCCGTTCTAACGGTTTTCGTCCCTTTCTTGGTTGGGCGCTCAAGCTTGGCTTGGTTGGCCTGGTGGTGCTCGCTGGCTACGCGATTTACCTCGATGCCGTGGTGCAGGAGAAGTTCTCCGGCAAGCGCTGGACGGTACCGGCCAAGGTCTACGCGCGGCCGTTGGAGTTGTTTGTTGGACAAAAACTAACCAAAAATGACTTTCTGACCGAGTTGGATGCCCTCGGCTATCGGCGTGAAACTTCGGTTGCCGGTCCTGGTGCGGCGGTCGTGGCCGGCAATAACGTCGACCTGCACACCCGTGGCTTTCAGTTTTATGAAGGTATGGAGCCGGCCCGGCGCGTGCGGGTGCATTTCTCGGGTGCCTATGTGGCAGGCCTGACTCAAGCAGGTGGTGCGAATCTGGCAGTGGCGCGATTGGAGCCTTTATTGGTGGGTGGCCTGTATCCGGCGCACCACGAGGACCGAATTCTCATCAAGCTTGAGCAGGCGCCGCCGTATTTGCTGCAAACCTTGGTGGCGATCGAAGACCGTGAATTTTTCAATCATCACGGTGTTTCGCCAAAATCGATTGCCCGCGCCTTCTGGATCAACGCCACCGCAGGACAGTTGCGCCAAGGCGGCAGCACCCTGACCCAGCAGTTGGTGAAGAACTTTTATCTGACCAATGAGCGCAGCCTGAGCCGCAAAATTAACGAGGCCATGATGGCCGTGTTGCTGGAGTTGCATTACAGCAAAAACGAGATTCTCGAAGCTTACTTGAATGAGGTGTTTCTCGGTCAGGACGGTCAGCGGGCGGTGCATGGCTTTGGTCTGGCCAGTCAGTTTATGTTTAGCCAGCCGATGTCTGAGCTCAAATTGCATCAGGTAGCGTTGCTGGTCGGGATTGTAAAGGGGCCCTCCTATTACAACCCTCGGCGCTACCCAGAGCGGGCTCTGGAGCGGCGTAACTTAATCCTCGATGTGTTGGCCGAGCAGGGTGTGGTTACGCCAGAGCAGGCCGGTGCTGCGAAAAAACAACCCTTGGGCGTGACCCAGCGCGGCAGCTTGGCGGACAGCTCCTATCCGGGGTTCTTGGATCTGGTGAAGCGTCAATTGCGCCAGGATTATCGCGACGAGGATTTGACCGAGGAAGGTTTGCGGATTTTCACCAGCTTCGATCCGATCCTGCAGCAGAAGGCGGAAGCCGCGTTGGCGGAAACCCTCAAGCGTTTGTCGGCAGGGCGCGGTAAAAGCGTTGACGAGGTCGAGGCAGCGATGCTGGTAACCAGTCCGGAAACCGGCGAGGTGCAGGCACTGATTGGCAGTCGGCAGCCGCGTTTCGCCGGCTTCAATCGGGTGCTCGATGCGGTACGACCGATCGGCTCGCTGATCAAGCCCGCGGTGTACCTGACGGCGCTGGAACGGCCGAGCCAATACAACCTGACCAGCTGGCTGAGCGATCAGCCGTTCTCGGTCAAAGGCCAGGACGGGCAAGTCTGGAAACCGCAGAACTATGATCACCAAGCCCATGGCAATGTGTTTCTTTATCAGGCCTTGGCCAACTCTTACAACCTTTCCACCGCCAAGCTGGGGCTGGAATTAGGCGTGCCGACCGTGCTGAAAACCCTCGAGCGCCTAGGGGTTTCCCGTGAGTTTCCGGCTTATCCGTCGATGCTGCTGGGTGCTGGTTCGTTGACGCCGATGGAAGTGGCGGGGATGTATCAGACCCTTGCCAATGGTGGTTTTAATACCCCGTTACGCGGTATTCGCAGTGTGTTGACCGCAGAAGGTGCGCCGCTCAAGCGTTATCCCTTCCAGATTCAGCAGCGCTTCGACGCTGGCGCTATTTACCTGGTGCAAAACGCCATGCAGCGGGTGATGCGCGAAGGCACCGGACGCTCGGTGTATAGCCAGTTACCGGCATCGCTGATCCTGGCCGGTAAAACCGGTACCAGTAATGATTCGCGCGACAGTTGGTTTGCCGGCTTTAGCCAGGATTTGCTCGCGGTGGTGTGGCTGGGCCGCGATGATAATGGCAAGACGCCGCTCACCGGCGCCACGGGCGCCCTGCAGGTATGGACTGGTTTTATGCGTAAAGCCGACCCTTTGCCGCTGGATATGCCGTTACCCGATAACGTTATTGAGGCTTGGATTGATCCGCGCACGGGGCAGGGCTCTGATCCAAGTTGTCCGGGGGCGCAACAGATGCCGTATATTCGCGGCAGTGAGCCGACCCCTGGCAGCGCCTGTGGGGTTCAAGCCCCCGCCGGTGAGGTGATGGATTGGGTTAAAGGCTGGTTGAATTAATTGAGAGGTTTTGACGTGAGCAAATGGCTAATTACTGCTTTGGCGGCGACAGCGCTGTTGAGCGGTTGTGCATCGGTTCAGCGTGGCGCCATTCCGGTGGTCGAAGCAGGTGCGCCAGTGTCTGACGGCGAACAAGTGGCGGGGGGCGGTAACTATCGCGCGCCAGCGCCTAAACCGCAGGCTGTCCCGCAAGACTCCGGCGTGGTGGTAATGGTGCCGGGCGGTGCGGGTGCCAGTTCCGCACCCATTCAGAGCTACCCGGCCAGTTCGGGTCCTATAGTCGGCAGCGTCAGCGGCACGGCGCAGGGTCCCGTTACGCAGCAGTCATCGCCAGGGTTTAAGGTGATTAAATCCACCGTGCCCAGCGGCATTCCAAACACTGCTGGCTTGGCTGGCGATGAGCAATTGGATGGGCCGGTGTTGGCGTTGTTGACCACTGCTCAGCAGCAGCAAGCCAATGGCGACCTGAATGGCGCCTCTTCGAGCCTTGAGCGTGCCCAGCGGATTGCCCCGCGCGAGCCGCAAGTGCTGTATCGCTTGGCTGAAGTACATTTGGCTCAAGGCGATGCGGCGCAAGCCGAGCAGTTGGCGCGCCGCGGCTTGAGTTATGCCAGTGGTCGAGCTTCCTTGCAGGCGAGTCTGTGGGAGCTGATTGCTCAGGCGCGCGAGCGTCAGGGTGATCCGGCGGGCGCCGCCGAGGCGCGTCAGCAAGCCCGGGTTAATCTTTGATGGCAGTACGTTTATTGCTTGCGCAGCAGTTGCGGTTAATCGAGGTGGAGTTGCGTCGACTCGATTGGTGGACGGCAATCTCACCAACAGCGGCGGCTTTGGCCAGTGAGCAGCCGTTCGCAGTGGATAGCATGGCCTTTGAGCAGTGGTTGCAGTGGTTGTTTTTGCCGCGCATGCAGCAACTGCTAGAGTCGGGTGCGCCGCTGCCCAGTGCTTGTGGGATTGCGCCAATGGCCGAAATGTCGCTGGCCGAGCGCGCCTATCAGGCGCGCGCCTTGCTGCAGTTGTTGGGGGAATTTGACCGGCTGATTGTCGGCGCAGCCTAAGCTCGCGCCAATGCGCGCTTAGTTGCAGTTCTCTTTAATGGCTTTTTGCGCCTCGGCAATTTTAGCCTGGCGTTCATCTTCACCCAGTCGTACTTGCTCGCCGTTGACCTCGGTGCGCAGGCGTGGATTGTTCTGCAATTGGGCCAGGTTGGTACGTACCGATTCGCAGTACTTTTTGCGCTCGGCGGCTTGCTCGGCAACCTGCTGCCTGACCTTGGCGTCGATCACCTTCTGCTCCGCTTCACCACTGTCCAGCGCTGGAGCTGTAGATGTAGGGGCCTTGACCGCGGCTTTCGGCTGGGCGATGACAGTATTAACGCTGGTCGCGGCCTGTCCCTGTGGGGGGTTGGCACCAAAGTGCGTAACGCCCTTGTCGTCGACCCACTTATAAACTTGGCTGGCCATGGCGGTGGTGCTTAGTGTGAGCAACAGACTGCCCAAAATCATCATGCGGCGCATGCGTTTTCCTTTTATTCGCTGCAAAACCTGCCCCTACTATAACCAAATCTGGTGATTCGTCATCCTGCGCCGCGTCACAGCGCTTTAACTGCATAAAGCCGTGGCGTTTACTTGACTTGCCGGGCGCTATTGCGAAGAATTGGCAGTTCGCTGAGTCGGCTTGTTTATCTCAAGCTCCTTGGCAGACCATGAGGCGCACACCCGCGCCGACCTGTTACTCCCCGCAACGCGTTACCTCGCGCTGGGTGGGATGCTCTCCGCAACATTTAGGAGTGCTCCCAATACTTGCTCAGTCAGTAGCTGACGTAGTCGGCGACCACCGTCGCTCATGCTCTGCTTGGCAGTAAACCTATTTACAGACCGCCCCTTGCTGGGCGCAATTCTGGCGTTTTAGAGGTGATTAACGTGGAGCTTTTATCAGGCGCTGAAATGATCGTGCGCTTTTTGCGTGACGAAGGCGTTAAGTATATCTATGGGTACCCGGGCGGTGCCCTTCTACATGTTTACGACGCGCTGTTCAAAGAGCCGGAAGTGGCACATATCCTGGTTCGTCATGAGCAAGCCGCAACCCATATGGCTGACGGTTACGCCCGTGCCACTGGTAAAGCTGGTGTGGTGTTGGTGACTTCAGGGCCTGGTGCGACTAACGCCATCACAGGCATCGCCACCGCTTATATGGATTCGATTCCAATGGTGGTGTTGTCGGGCCAGGTGCCAAGCACCATGGTCGGCACTGATGCTTTCCAGGAAACCGACATGATCGGTATCTCCCGGCCCATCGTGAAGCACAGCTTTATGATCAAGCATGCGTCAGAAATTCCGGAAGTCTTGAAGAAAGCCTTTTATCTGGCGCAATCCGGTCTTCCTGGTCCGGTAGTGGTCGATATTCCCAAAGATATGACCGATCCGACCCAGAAGTTCGAATACGTCTACCCGAAAAAAGCCAAGCTGCGCTCTTACAGCCCGGCGTTGCGTGGGCACTCGGGGCAGATCCGTAAAGCGGCAGAGATGCTGCTGGCGGCCAAGCGTCCGATCATTTATTCCGGTGGTGGCGTGATCATGGGTGGCGCCGCTGCGCCGCTGACCGAGCTGGCAAAAATGCTCAACCTGCCGGTGACCAATACCCTGATGGGCTTGGGCGGATACCCAGGTATGGATCGCCAGTTCCTCGGCATGTTGGGCATGCACGGTAGCTACACGGCAAACTTGGCCATGCATCACGCCGACGTGATTCTTGCGGTCGGCGCGCGTTTTGATGATCGGGTGATTAACGGCGCTGCAAAGTTCTGCCCGAACGCCAAAATTATTCATATCGATATCGATCCGGCTTCGATTTCGAAAACCGTCAAGGCCGACATCCCGATTGTCGGCCCTGTTGACAGCGTGTTGACTGAGATGGTAGCGATCCTCAAAGAGATCGGCGAAACCCCGAATCAAGAAACTGTTGCTAGTTGGTGGAAGCAGGTTGATGAGTGGCGCGGCAGTGGCCGTATGTTCCCTTACAACGAAGGCGACGGCAGCATCATCAAGCCGCAGATGGTCATCGAAACCCTGAGTGAAATAACTAAGGGTGATGCCTTTATTACCTCCGATGTTGGCCAGCATCAGATGTTTGCGGCGCAGTACTACCGTTTCAACAAGCCTAATCGTTGGATCAACTCTGGCGGCTTGGGCACCATGGGCTTTGGTTTTCCGGCGGCAATGGGCGTCAAACTGAACTTCCCGGATGATGAGGTGGCGTGCGTCACGGGTGAGGGCAGTATCCAGATGAACATTCAGGAGCTGTCGACCTGCATGCAGTACGGCTTGCCGGTTAAAATCGTCAACCTGAACAATGGTGTGCTGGGTATGGTGCGCCAGTGGCAGGACATGATGTACAGCAGCCGTCACTCGCACTCTTATATGGAGTCGTTGCCAGACTTCGTTAAGTTGGCCGAGGCCTATGGCCATGTTGGTATGCGTATCACTGACTTGAAAGATCTCAAGCCGATGATGGAAAAGGCGTTCGCCATGAAAGATCGCCTGGTGTTTCTCGATATCCAGGTCGATACCAGCGAGCACGTCTACCCCATGCAAATCAAAGACGGCGCCATGCGCGATATGTGGCTGAGCAAGACGGAGCGGACTTAAATCATGCGACACATCATTTCTTTGCTGCTGGAAAACGAGCCAGGCGCACTGTCGCGTGTTGTTGGTTTGTTTTCGCAGCGCAACTACAACATTGAAAGTCTGACTGTGGCGCCAACCGAAGACCCGAGTTTGTCTCGTTTGACCTTGACCACCGTTGGGCATGATGAGGTGATCGAGCAGATCACCAAGAACCTCAACAAACTGATTGAAGTGGTTAAACTGGTCGACCTGTCGGAGAGTGCCCACATTGAGCGCGAACTGATGCTGGTTAAGGTCAAGGCAACCGGCGCTCAGCGGGCTGAAATCAAGCGGACCACGGATATTTTTCGTGGTCAGATTGTCGACGTCACTAGCAGCGTTTACACCATCCAGCTCGCTGGAGCCAGCGACAAGCTGGACAGTTTTATTCAGGCGATCGGCACTGCCGCTATCCTGGAAACCGTACGCAGTGGCGTTACCGGCATTGCCCGTGGCGACAAAATACTCAGCATTTAAATCTTTGGCGAACGGCCTAATGGCCAGTTAATAGGGGAAATCCATGAAAGTTTATTACGATAAAGACTGTCAGCTGTCGATCATCCAGGGCATGAAAGTAGCCATCATTGGCTACGGTTCGCAGGGCCACGCTCACGCCTGCAACCTGAAAGACTCCGGTGTTGACGTTACAGTTGGTCTGCGTACCGGTTCGGCTACCGTTGCCAAGGCTCAGGCCCACGGCCTTAAAGTAAGCGATGTGGCTTCGGCCGTTGCTGCTGCCGACGTTGTGATGATTCTGACTCCAGACGAGTTCCAGTCGCGTCTGTATAAGGATGAAATCGAGCCGAACCTGAAAAAAGGCGCCACTCTGGCCTTCGCTCACGGTTTTGCCATTCACTACAACCAAGTAGTGCCGCGTGCCGACCTCGACGTGATCATGATCGCGCCAAAAGCACCGGGTCACACCGTGCGTTCCGAATTCGTTAAAGGCGGTGGTATTCCTGACCTGATCGCGATCTATCAGGATGCTTCCGGCAATGCCAAAAATGTTGCCCTGTCTTACGCTTCGGGCGTTGGCGGCGGCCGTACCGGCATCATCGAAACCACCTTCAAAGACGAAACCGAAACCGACCTGTTCGGCGAGCAGGCTGTTCTGTGTGGCGGTACTGTTGAGTTGGTTAAAGCCGGCTTCGAAACCTTGGTTGAAGCTGGTTACGCGCCAGAAATGGCCTACTTCGAGTGCTTGCACGAACTGAAGTTGATCGTTGACCTCATGTACGAAGGCGGTATCGCCAACATGAACTACTCGATCTCCAACAACGCCGAGTACGGCGAGTACGTGACCGGCCCAGAAGTTATCAACGCCGAATCCCGTCAGGCCATGCGTAACGCTTTGAAGCGCATTCAGGACGGTGAGTACGCCAAGATGTTCATCCTTGAAGGCGCTTCCAACTACCCATCGATGACCGCCTACCGTCGTAACAATGCCGCTCACGGTATTGAAGTGGTGGGTGAGCAGCTGCGCTCGATGATGCCGTGGATTTCGGCAAACAAAATCGTCGACAAGACCAAGAACTAAGCTTCTTGTAGATATAAAAGAACGCGGCGATTGCCGCGTTTTTTTATTTGTGGGGTCGGCTTCTGGTATAAAGCCCAATGGCTGAAGGCGGGGTAGTTGAACCCTGGGCTCCAGTTTCAGTCGAAAATCTCTCAATCCGTTGCAAGGTGCTGTTCATGAACGAACGTCCCGAAGAGGCCGCTAAAGCCTCCGATACTGAAAGTCTGTTGCCCGTTGATGAGCATGTCGAAGAGGGGCATGACGCCGAAGGTCGCAAGGTCCGTCATCGCGGCGTGTATTTACTGCCGAATCTGTTTACTACGGCCAATCTGTTCGCCGGTTTTTTCTCGATCATCAGTGCGGTCAATGGCAAGTTTGAAATCGCCGCCATCACCGTGTTCGTGGCCATGGTGCTGGATAGCCTGGATGGCCGGGTCGCGCGGCTAACCAATACCCAGAGCGCCTTTGGTGCCGAGTACGACTCGCTCTCCGACATGGTCGCCTTCGGCGTGGCGCCGGCGATGCTGGCTTATGAGTGGGCGCTGTCCGGCTTGGGTAATGTTGGTCTGGCGGTTTCCTTCATCTATGTCGCTTGTGCGGCCTTGCGCTTGGCGCGCTTCAATACCCAGATTGGTAAGGTCGACAGTCGCTACTTTATTGGTCTGGCCAGTCCGGCAGCGGCGGGCGTGGTGGCAGGCACCGTTTGGGC
>JAURXE010000266.1 GCA_030654635.1 Pseudomonas sp. | reverse complement strand
ACGAGAAAGACGCCGGCGCACAAGCCCTGCAAGTCAAAGGCGAACATACCCAGCGCACTGCCAGCAACCTCGGCGCGCGCTTGGAAATGGCCATTGACCTTGAGCATGGCGCCGTACTCTATCCGTCGACTCATGCTCGCTGGGTTCATCAATTCGACAACGACGGTATCGACACCACGGCAGCCTTTATTGGCGGCGGTGGCAGCTTTGTCAGTACCGGCCAGAAACTGGCTGAAGACAGCTACATTGCCGGTGTCGGCCTCACCCTGCAGCAAGCCAGCGGCAGCTCCGTCAGCCTACAGCTGGACACTGAACAAGCCACTGCTCGCAGCGGCTTTAGTGGTCAAGTTGCCGCAGAGTGGTTGTTCTAAGAGTCTATTCACGCTCTTTGAGCGGGAGTACAAGGACGACTCAGGGCGCGTCGCTCAAGATGCGCCGGGCCTTCTGATCCGCCACTAGTTCCACACAAAGGCCACGACCCATGTCGTGGCCTTTGTCTTAGCTATGCACCCGCTCCGCCAAGACCGCCCAATGACCGACACGCCGCCACCCCGGCAATCGCAAGATGACCCTGTTGCTGGCGTGCAGCCACGTCCACGACCTGCTGGCACCTCGGCTACCACGGGCGCCTGACGATATTGACCTGCTCAAGCTGTGGGACACCCTGCTGCTGAGCAGAATATTCGGGGACAGACCACGATATTGATGCTGTTGACCGGCCACTTTTGGTTGTGGATTCAACCGGTTGAGTACACAGTCGAGTGCTGCCCTTCAGTGAAGTAGCCTGCATAACACCCGGTGGGAAATGCTTCGCAGTTTCCCACCCTACGCCATCACCCCGTCAAACCTTCGCGCCAACCCCGCTTTATTCCGCACCCAGCGGGGCAAACAGCGCGTGCAGTTCTTCTTCGCCAAGTTGCAGTTGGCCGAGTTCGCTGTTGTCGAGCAGGCCGCTGGCGAGGCGGGCTTTGCTCTGTTGCAGTTGCTGGATTTTCTCTTCGAGGCTGCCACGGGCGATGAGTTTGTAGACGAACACCGGTTTGTCCTGGCCGATGCGGTAGGCGCGGTCGCTGGCTTGGGCTTCGGTGGCGGGGTTCCACCAGGGGTCGAAGTGGATCACGGTGTCGGCCGCGGTGAGGTTCAGGCCCGAGCCGCCGGCTTTCAGGCTGATCAGGAAGACCGAGGCGGCGCCCGCCTGAAATTGCTGCACCGGGGTGCGCCGGTCGGTGGTGCTGCCGGTGAGTTTCAAGTAGCTGATCTGCCGGGCCTGTAACTCGGTCTCGATCAGGCTGAGCATCGAGGTGAATTGCGAGAACAGCAGCACGCGGCGGCCTTCGGCGACCAGCTCGTCGAGCATTTCCAGCAGGGCACTGAGCTTGCCGGAGTCGTGGCTGCCAAAGCTGCTGGCGTCATCCCCCAGCAGGCGCAGGTCGCAGCAGCATTGGCGCAGCCGCAGCAGCGCTTCGAGTATCACTATCTGGCTGCGGGCCAGGCCTTGGCGGGCGATTTCGGCGCGCACTTTCTGGTCCATCGCCAGGCGCAGGGTTTCATAGCGGTCCCGTTGCGCCGGGCTCAGTTCGACCCAGTGGGTGATCTCGGTTTTTGGTGGCAGTTCCGGGGCGACTTGCTCCTTGGTGCGGCGCAGCAGGAAGGGTTTGATTCGCCCCTGCAAATGCGCCAGGCGTTGCTGATTGCCGAGTTTCTCAATGGGTGTGCGGTAGTGGCGGCTGAAGCTTTTACTGTCGCCCAGCCAGCCGGGCATTAGCAGGTTAAACAGCGACCAGAGTTCGCCCAGGTGATTCTCCAGCGGCGTGCCGCTCAGGCACAGGCGTTGCCCGGCTTGCAGTTGGCCGGCGGCAAGCGCCGCTTTGCTGCGCGGGTTTTTGATGTTTTGCGCCTCATCCAACACCAGCAGGCTAAAGGCTTGCGGGGCCAGCAGCGGCAGGTCGCGGGGCAGCAGGGCGTAGGTGCTGAGGATTATGTCGTGTTCGGCCATGCGCGCAAACAGTGCCCGACGTTTGCTGCCGTACAGGGCCAGAACCTTGAGCTGCGGGGTGAAGCGCGCGGCTTCGTCCTGCCAGTTGGGGATCAGGCTGGTCGGCATGATGATCAGCGCCGGCTGGGTCAGGCGCCCGGCGTTTTTCTCGGCGAGGATATGGGCCAGGGTTTGCAATGTTTTGCCCAGACCCATGTCGTCGGCCAGCACGCCACCGACCTGCAGTTCGCGCAGGCTTTGAATCCAGGCCAGGCCTTGCAACTGATAGGGGCGCAGCTGGGCGAGCAAACCTTCGGGAGCTTGCTGGGCGTGGCTGGGCAGCTGTTGCAGGCGCTGGGCAAAACCGCGCAGGCGTTCGCCGCCTTGCCAGCTGAGTGCCGGGCCCTGGGCCAGGTCATGCAGGCGGGCGGCGTCGGCGCGGGCCAGGCGCAGGTGTTTGTGGTCTTCGCCGGGAACGCTGGCGTGCTCCAGAAACAGCTCGCCGAGGTTGGCCAGTAACGGTTTCAAGCGGGCCAGCGGCAGCGCCACCCGTTGCTGGCGGTGCGGCAGTTTGACCAGCAGCAGTTCTTCATCCGGGCGTTGAGTCAGGGCGCTGCCGTTGAGCAGCCAGGGCGTATGGCGGATCGCTTGCAAGAGAATCGGCAGCAGGCTGATGCGCTCACCTTCGACCTCGATACCCAGCTCCAGGTCGAACCAGTCCAGGGTTGGCGCTTCCTCAACCTCGGCGTACCAGTCGTCAATCGTCAGCAGATTGAACTGGAACTCGGGCTGCATCTCGATCTGCCAGCCCTCGGCGCGCAGTTGCGGCAATTGCTGCTCGACAAAACGCAGCCAGGCGGCGTCGCTGCCCAGTTCAAAGTGCTCACCGGCATCAACTGGCAACGCCTCGCTCTGGCGCAGGGCAATCTGCAGGCCAGTCTGCTCCAGGCGTTGGCGCAGGCGGCTCTCGGCGGCACCATCGCGGATGATCCGCAGGTTGCTGCTCGGGCCTTGTCGCAGCAGCAGGTCTTTGGCCGGTTTGCCGAACGTGCGCACACCTTGATAGTCGAAGGCCAGGGCGGCGCGGTGCAGGGTTTGCTCGTGCATGCGGCCTTTGCGCCCGTCAAAGTGCATGCGCACCTGGCTGCCGAGTATCAGCATCGGCTGCGGTTGTAGGCCTTCCAGGCGTTGTTCGGTGATGGCTGGCCCGCTGTGGGCGGTGGCGCTGCCGGGGTTGGCGGCCAGCGTGCTGTTGAGGGTCGAGCGGGGCGCGGGCAGCCCGGCCTGTTGCTGCGCCTCAAGGGTCAGCAGGGCGGCGACCACATGCTTGCAGTTGAACCTGACCGGGCAGTTGCAGCGGCCATCGACGCGCCAGCTGTCGGTTTGCGCATGCAGTTGAATATGCTGGCGATAGACCCGCCCTGCCGAGCCATCGCAGCAGGCCGAGAGGGTGCAGTTATCCAGGCTCAACAGCCGACTGCGGGCTTGTTTGGCATAACTCAGGCCGCGCTGCAGATCGCCACTGCCGATGGTCGCGCACCAGTCCGCCTGGCGCAGCTGGAGAATATCCAGGGCCATCAGGGCTGCCTCATGGGAGCGTGCGAGAGTTTGCTCATGACACTGCTGGCTGGCTGCAAAGCCGTCAATATTGCCACAGCTGCAGGGCGCGTGCGGTTTAACTGCCCAGCGTTAAACGATACTGCCCAGGGGTGGCCTGAAAGCTGGCGCGAAAGCGGTTGCTGAAGTGGCTGGCGCTGGCAAAACCGCAGGCCAGGGCGATCTCGCCAACCGCCAAGCGGCTGTGCCGCAGCAGTTGGGCGCCGCGCTGCAGGCGGCGGCTGAGCACATAACGGTGTGGCGGCAGGCCGAAGCTGGCACTGAACATGCGGGCAAAGTGATAGGGCGACAAGGCCACCGATTGCGCCAGCTGATCGATGCTTAGCGGCTGGTCGAGGTGCTGCTCGATATAGTCGATCAGGCCCTTGCGTTGGTGCGCCGCCAGCCCGCCTTTTACTTGCAGGTCGAAGCGCCGGCCGCTGTGGCTGAGCAGGCTGTGGTCGAGTATGGCGTTGGCCAGGCTGGAGCACAGCAGGCGTTCGGCCGGCTCGCTCCAGTCCAGCTGGGTGAGGGCGCGAAACCGCGCGCTTTGCAGCGGCTCGTCGATAAAGGTCCGTTCGCGCAGCTGCAGTTCGCGGGGTTCTTTGTCGAGCAAGCGCAGGGCGCTGAGGGCGAACTGCTCGACGTCAAAATACAGGTGCATAAAGCGCAGCTCACCGTTCACCACCCAGGCCGACTGGTGCTCGGCGGGCAGGATGCAGAGCTTGTCGGGTGCGCCTTTAAGGCCGGGTTGATCACGCCTGAAGGTGCCCAAGCCGCCGCCCAGATAACAGCCGATGGTGTGATGGCCGGGGGTGCTGTAGCCGGTGGCGTCATGCGCATTGGACCAGATGGCCGCGGCAATCCCATCGCCCATGGCCGCGCTACGCTCGAGCTGGGCGCGCGAACGGCTGAGGGTTTGGAATACTTGGTAGTGGGCAAGTTCGGGCATGCAGGCTCCTCTTGCTGTCCATGCTACCCCGTCAACCCACGGCTGCCAGCCCGAGGCGATAAATAAGCGCAAG
>JAURXE010000264.1 GCA_030654635.1 Pseudomonas sp. | reverse complement strand
GTTTTTAACGCCGCATAACCGAGCGCAGTAGTTTTCACATAGTCTGAGCCCGACCTTTGCACGAGTTCTTACACGGGGATCAAGGGACTATGACCACTCACTCGCAATTCGCCCTGCTGGGCAAGAAACGCTTCCTGCCGTTCTTCCTCACGCAGCTGTGCGGAGCCTTTAACGACAATATTTTCAAGCAGTCGCTGATTCTCGCCATCCTTTATAAGCTCAGTTTGAGCGCCGACCGGGCCTTGCTGGTCAATCTGTGCGCCTTGCTGTTTATCCTGCCGTTTTTGCTGTTTTCCGCCCTCGGCGGGCAGTTTGGCGAAAAGTTCGCCAAAGACGCCTTGATCCGTGCGATCAAGCTGGCCGAGATCCTCATCATGCTGGTGGGCGCCAGCGGCTTCTTGCTGAATAACTTGCCGCTGATGTTTATCGCCCTGTTCGCCATGGGCACCCACTCGGCGATTTTTGGTCCGGTGAAATACTCGATCTTGCCGCAAGCCCTGCACGACGATGAGTTGGTGGGCGGCAATGGCCTGGTCGAAATGGGCACCTTCCTGGCTATTTTGGCCGGCACTATCGTCGCCGGCATCATGCTGTCGAGCAACCATTACGCCAATTGGGTGGCGGCGGCGATTGTCGCGGTTGCCTGCCTCGGTTACCTGGCCAGTCGCGGTATTCCGCGGGCCCATGCGGCGCTGCCGGAGCTGAAACTGAACTGGAATATCTTCAGCGAATCCTGGGCGATCATGCGCCTGGGTTTGCAACAGCAGACGCCTTCGGTGTCGCGCTCGTTGGTGGGCAACTCCTGGTTCTGGTTTCTCGGCGCGGTCTATCTGACCCAGATCCCGGCCTACGCCAAAGAGTTGCTGCATGGTGATGAAGGCGTGGTGACGCTGATTCTGGCGGTGTTTTCGATCGGCATCGCCACCGGCTCGATGCTCTGCGAGCGGCTGTCGGGCGGCAAGGTGGAAATTGGGCTGGTGCCCTTTGGCTCCTTAGGCCTGACGGTGTTCGGCATTCTGCTCTGGTGGCATTCCGACGGCTTTGTCCAAGCGGCTGAACCTCACAGCTGGTTGGCTGTACTGAGCGAGCCGCAGGCCTGGCTGATTCTCGGCGACATCTTCGGCATCGGTTTGTTTGGCGGCTTTTATATAGTGCCGCTCTATGCGCTGATCCAGGCTCGTACCGCCGAGCATGAGCGGGCGCGGGTGATTGCGGCGAACAACATACTCAACTCGTTGTTTATGGTGGTCTCGGCGCTGGTTTCCATCCTGTTTCTCAGCGTCGCCGGCTTCTCCATCCCGGAGTTGTTCCTGGTGGTGTCGCTGATGAACATCGCGGTGAACAGTTACATCTTCAAGATTGTCCCCGAGTTCAGCATGCGCTTCATTATCTGGCTGCTCAGCCATTCCATGTACCGGGTGGAGCATCGTGGGCTGGCGCAGATTCCCGATGAGGGCGCGGCGCTGCTGGTCTGTAACCATGTGTCTTTCGTCGATGCCTTGCTGATCGGCGGGGCAGTACGGCGGCCAATTCGCTTCGTCATGTACTACAAGATCTACAACCTGCCGGTGCTGAATTTCATCTTCCGCACCGCCGGCACAGTGCCGATTGCCGGGCGCAATGAAGACCTGCTGATCTACGACGCAGCCTTTAAGAAGATTGCCGAGTATCTACGCGATGGCGAGTTGGTCTGTCTGTTTCCCGAGGGCAAGTTGACCACCGATGGCGAGCTGAATGAGTTCAAGTCGGGCGTCGAGAAGGTGCTGGCGGAAAACCCGGTGCCGGTGATTCCCATGGCGCTGCAGGGCTTGTGGGGCAGCTTCTTTAGCCGTGACCCGGGTAAGGGGCTGTTTCGCCGGCTATGGTCGCGGGTGACCCTGGTGGCTGGTCAGCCGCTGGCGGCCAACACTGACAGGCAAACATTGCAGGCTGAAGTGAGCGCTTTGCGCGGCGCGACTCGTTAACCAGAGATGTCTGCACCAGCCGGTCGAATAACCGGCTTGTGCAGAATTTTGCTCAGTGACTGAGTTTTAAACCAAGCAAGCCACAAACGATCAGGGCAACGCTGAGCAGACGAACCAGCGCCATGGATTCGCCAAACAGCAAGATCCCGGCGATCACCGTGCCCACCGCGCCAATCCCGGTCCAGACCGCGTAAGCCGTGCCCAGGGGCAACTCCTTCATCGCCAGACCCAGTAAGCCCAGGCTGATCAGCATCGCTGCAACCGTCAGGGCGGTGGGCAG
>JAURXE010000181.1 GCA_030654635.1 Pseudomonas sp. | reverse complement strand
AATTGTTTGTTGCCCACCGAAACCCATCACTCCTTCCGGCCGAAAAGAAATCCAAGACTGGACACCCGCACTCCCTCTAGCAACAAGTGAAGTCGAATTAATGCCCTGATGCGCCCTGATTAATATGTCATTGGACGCCGCACTGAAAACTCTATTCGCAGTCCTATTACCACTTTGATATATTTGCAGGCCAAGATCCCAGCGACCTAGAGCTCCAGAAGTATTAACCACAGTAACGATTTTTTGTTTGAAACCAGCTTCCTCCTTAGCATATAAAAACTCCCTCACTAACTCCTCTGCGGCAGCTTGAGTTCTACTTGACTCAACGAGCCGCCCAAAGCCAGGTAACGCAAACATAACGAACACTGCAATGATCGCCACAACGATAAGTATCTCGACAAGGGTAAACCCAGCTGTAATTTTTGAGTGATGCATGGAGCCTCCTTTGAGCTGCACTAACATATTGCTACCAGTGACGTGACTGTTGCCTGCCCTGCCTGATGAATGGCCGGATACTCTGGATCGCTGGCGCTTAGACTGCCCATCGAGGAAAACCTACCCTTGGTAGACGCACACTCCGATCAACCACCCAAGATCCCAAAGCGCCGAGGAAAATCAGGGGGAGCCAGTGAAAGCACTGGGATCTAACTCGCAGGCATGAAAAACACACAGCAATCTGCAGCGCGTGATCTATGGTCATTTATTCTGCAATCGATCTGTCCCCAGCCCTCTCCAGCCCCCCCCCCTGAGATGATCCACCAAGAAGCTACAGAGCCTTTACTCGCAACTCTTTAGGCATCGAAAAAGTCACGCTCTCAGCCCGTCCCTGCAACTCATCCGCCCCGCTCGCACCCCACTCATGCAACTGTTCAATTACACCACGCACCAGTACTTCCGGCGCCGAGGCGCCAGCGGTGATGCCGATCTGGGTTGAGTCTGCAAACCATTCCCGCCGCAAGTCTTCGGCACCATCAATCAAATAGGCGGGCGTGCCCAAGCGCTCGGACAACTCACGCAGGCGGTTGGAGTTGGAGCTGTTGGGGCTGCCGACCACCAAGACCACGTCACATTCACTCGCAAGCTGCTTGACCGCGTCTTGGCGGTTTTGGGTGGCGTAGCAGATGTCGTCTTTGCGTGGGCCGCCGATGCTGGGGAATTTGGCACGCAGGGCGTCAATGACGCGACTGGTGTCGTCCATAGACAGGGTAGTTTGGGTGACAAAGGCCAGCGCTTCGGGATTGCGCACCTCAAGTTTGGCGACGTCGGCTTCGTCTTCGACCAAGTAGATTTCACCCCCATTAATACGGTCGTACTGACCCATGGTGCCTTCAACCTCAGGGTGGCCGGCGTGACCGATAAGGATGCACTCACGACCATCAAGACTGTAGCGCGCCACTTCGATATGCACCTTGGTCACCAGCGGGCAAGTCGCATCGAAAACCTTCAAGCCGCGGCTGACGGCTTCTTGACGCACCGACTGGGATACGCCATGGGCGCTAAAGATAACGATGACATCGTCCGGCACCTGATCAAGCTCTTCGACGAAAATCGCGCCGCGAGAACGTAAGTCTTCGACCACAAATTTGTTATGCACCACTTCATGGCGCACATAGATAGGTGCTCCGAAGACTTCCAGAGCCCGATTGACGATTTCAATAGCGCGGTCGACGCCTGCGCAAAAACCACGGGGGTTGGCGAGTTTGATTTGCATGGCATGCGCCTCTGAATATGGTGACGTATAGACAAGGCGCAACACACCAAGGCGTGCAGCGCGGGGGGGACGACGGACTTAGGGCGGACTCAGGTGTGCAGCGAAAAGTCAACAAATCAGATCGCCAGCACGATAACTCGGCCAGCGTAGCAGTCTTGATACCGCCGTTGGGTTACGCCGCTGCGCGGCTAACCCACCCTACAAAGAGCCTACCCGGCCCGACAAAAACCAACAGCAGCGTTAGAGCGCCTGCACCGCAATAATCTCCACCTCAAAGCCCAGCGTCTTGCCGGCCAGCGGGTGATTGAAATCAATACTTACTTGGCTGTCGTCAAAGCTCTGCACCATACCCGGCAGTTCGGCGTTGGCGGCGTCATTGAAGATCACCAGCAAGCCTTCGGCCAGCTCCATGTCCTTGAACTGACTGCGCGGCATGACCTGCACGTTCTGCGAGTTCGGTTGACCGAAGCCCTGCTCTGGCAGGATCGGCAGATTGCGCTTATCGCCAGCTTTGAGGCCATAGAGCGCCTGCTCAAAGCCTGGCAACAGGTTACCGTCGCCAACCTTGAAGGTGGCCGGTTGCTTGTCGAAGGTGCTGTCGACCACATCGCCGTTGTCGAGCCGGATGGCGAAATGCAAAGTCACTTGAGTAGCAGCACCGATACACTGCTCTGTAGCAAAGGATTCAGTCATGAGTAAGCTCTGCGCTCTTTGGCGTCTTAAACATATCCAGCGCCAGCAAGATTGCGCCGAGGGTGATGGCGCTATCGGCCAAGTTAAACGCCGGGAAGTACCAGCGATTTTGCCAATGCACCAGGATAAAATCGATCACATGGCCGTAAGCGACGCGATCGAACAGATTACCAATGGCGCCGCCCAGTACCAGCGCCAGCGCCACGGCCAGCCAGGTTTCATGGGCTTTGAGGCGTTTGAGCCAAACCACCAGCACCACGCTGACCACCAAGGCGATGGCCGCGAAGAACCAGCGCTGCCAACCCGCGGCATCGGCCAAAAAGCTAAAGGCCGCGCCGGTGTTGTAGGCCAGCGTCCAGCTGAAGTAATCCGGGATCACGGTGATCTGCTGATGCAGGGTTAAGACACCTTCGAAATACACCTTGCTGAGCTGATCGAGCAACAACACCACGACGCTCAACCACA
>JAURXE010000262.1 GCA_030654635.1 Pseudomonas sp. | reverse complement strand
TGCTCGCTGCCGGCTTTTGGCTATTACCTGATTTACGGCCAGGACTTCTCCCAAAGCGTCATTTTCATCATGTTCGAGAGCAACAACGCCGAGGCCGCCGAATACATCAGCCAATACCTGACCTGGTGGATGCCGCTGGCGTTTATCGGCTATGGCCTAGGCGCCTGGCTGCTCTGGCAGAAGATTCGCCCGGTCTATCTGCCGCGGCGCTCGGCAATTATTGCCAGCGCGCTGATTCTGGCGGCCACTGTCGGTTATCCCGCACGCCTCCTGCTGACCAGTGACAACCTGACCGCTGGCCTGAACAAGTTCGAAGAACGACTGGCCGCCGTCACGCCATGGCAAGTCATGGTTGGCTACCACCAATATCGCCTGCAACTGGGCAACATGCAGGATCTGCTCACCGCCAACGCCCAGTTACCGCCCCTGAAAAACCTGACCGACGCCCATGCCGGGCAGCCGAGCACCCTGGTGCTGGTGATCGGCGAATCAACCAATCGCCAGCGTATGAGCCTGTATGGCTACCCGCGCGCCACCACGCCAAAGCTGGATGCCATGCGCGACCAACTGCAGGTGTTCGACAACGTTGTGACCCCGCGCCCTTACACCATTGAAGCGCTGCAACAGGTGCTGACCTTTGCCGACGAGCAAAACCCCGACGCTTACCTGACCACGCCCTCGATCATCAACCTGATGAAGCAAGCCGGTTACAAGACCTTCTGGATCACCAACCAGCAGACCATGACCGAACGCAACACCATGCTTACCACCTTCTCCAAGCAGGCCGACAAGCAGGTGTACCTGAACAACAACCGTGAACAGAATGCCCGCCAGTACGACGGCGAAGTGCTGGCCCCGTTCAGCCAGGCTTTGGCCGACCAGGCGCCACGCAAATTGATCGTGGTGCACCTGCTCGGCACTCACATGAGCTACAAGTACCGTTATCCCGAGGACTACGCCCAATTCAACGACCGTAAAGGTGTTCCAGCCTGGGTCACCGACGACCAACTGCCGACCTACAACAGCTACGACAATGCGGTGTTGTACAACGACTTCGTGGTGTCCAGCCTGATCGAGCGACTGTCGGGCAGCCAGGCCGATGGCTTCTTGCTGTACCTGGCGGACCACGGCGAAGCCGTGTTTGACTCCCCCACCGACACCATCCTGGGGCGCAGTGAAGGCCGGCCAACCGCACCGATGTACACCATCCCCTTTATGCTCTGGACATCCAAACAATGGCAGGCGAATAACCCGGTTGCCTATCAACAGGAACTGGGGCGCCCCTACAGCAGCGCCAACCTGATTCACACCTGGGCCGACCTGGCGGGCTTGCGCTCCGATGAACTTGACCCGGCCAAGAGCCTGGTAAGCGCGTCATTCAAGGAGCGGCCGCTGCTAATTGGCGACCCTTATCAGCCCAAGTCGATGATCGACTTCAGCCTGATCAAGCCCAAGCCACAAGTGGCATTTGAGGATAAGAGTCTGGGGCTGCTGCAAGCTGCACCGATAAACTGAATGCGTCGCGGCCTGCTTGCGCAGCCCTGACAAAGGCTCGCGCAATGGCGGCTGAGGCTCACCAGGTAGCCCGCGCCGATATATGACCGCCAAGCTGCCATCGGCCTTCATCTCATCCAGCGTGGTTTGCCAGCGCTGCAGCATCTGTGCGTCGGTGCCGCGCCAGAAGGCGATATAGCCGTAAGAGGTGCGGCACTGCAGAACCACTTTCACATCGTCGGCGGTCAGTTAATCCACCTGACTGGCGGCGTCACCGCGACCATCCTGAGCAGCAACCCCGACACAAGCTTTACCGCCGAGCGAGACCGGCGCACCACTCAGCCCTGCTGCAGGGCCCGATCGGCACAGACGTTGCGCCACTTGATCCACACATGCACCGGGATGCCGGCCAGCAGCAACAACATGCCCAGGTACACCGTCTCGGCACCGGCGCCGTAAATGGCCCAGACGCTGTAAATAAAGCCCAGACCACCGAGCAGGCTGACCTTGAACAGCTCCGCGCCGCGTAACTGGGTATCGCCCTTGAGGCGGATCATCAGCTCGGCCAGGGCGCAGAAGGCATAGGGCACCAGGCTGGCCATCACCGCCAGCAGGACGATGGTATTGAACGCGCCGACCAGGCCATTGGAGAAGTTCATCAGCACCAGAATGGTCGCCAGCAAGTTCGAGAACACCAGGGCGTTGGCCGGCGTACCGAAACGCGACAGGCGCCCCATGCTCGGCGGAAACACCCGATCCTGCGCCGCGCCATAGGGCACCTGACCGGTCAGCAAGGTAAAGCCGTTAAGCGTGCCGAAGGTGGCAATCACCGCCCCGACCGCCACCAGCATGCCGCCCAGATCGCCCCACATGTGCCGCGCCACATCGGCCAGCGGCGCCGAGGAGGCCGCCAATTGCTCGGCCGGCAACACCCCAATGGCCACCGCCGACACGGCCATGTACACCAGCGCGGCCAGCAGCACGCCAAAGATGGTGGCGCGGGGAATGGTTTTCTCCGGCTCGATCACCTCACCCGCCGGCACAGTCGCCGACTCCAGCCCCAGATAAGCCCACAGGGTCACCGCCGCCGCCGCCGAAATGGCCGCCAAATCCGACTGGCCGCTGCGGTTAATCGTCACGTAGTTCGCGCCATCTACCCACCACCAGCCGCACACCCCGATCAACAGCAAGGGCACCAGCTTCAGCACCGTGGTCAACACCTGCACCGCACCGGCCTCCTTGACCCCGCGCACATTGACCAAGGTCAGCAGCCAGATCGCCAGCAGCGCCACCAGCAGGCTGTAACTGGAGGAAGCACCAATCTCCGGGAACAGAAAGCCGACATAGCCGGCCAGTGCCACCGCCACCGCCGCGTTACCGGTCCACAGAGTAATCCAGTAGCCCCAGGCGATCAGAAAGCCCGCGAACTCGCCATAACCGGCCTCGGTATAGGCGTAGGGCCCACCGGTTTTGCGCACCAACTGCGCCAGCCGGCCAAAGATGATCGCCAACACCAAAGCGCCCAATGAGGTGAGCAGCCAACCACCCAGGGCAATCGGCCCAAACAACGCCAGCGACGCCGGCAACAGAAAGATCCCCGAGCCGACCATATTGCCCACCACCAAAGCAGTACAGGCGATCAGACCAAGGCCTTTGCGGGAGGGATTGGCGGGCGCATCCATGGGCTGAACTCCTAGTGCTGATGGCAAAAAACTGGCGCACAGGCTGAGGGAAACCGCGCCTGAAGACAACAACTCAGACACGGGGCAAGCCTAAAACGCAAAAACGGGAGCCGAAGCTCCCGTTTTGTTGTTACCCGGCGCCTGTATTAGCGCGGGAAGGCTGGCGGGTTAACCCCGGCTATGTCTTCCATTACCCGGACTACCTGACAGCTGTAACCGAACTCGTTGTCGTACCAAACGTAGAGCACGACGCGGTTGTCGTTGCAGATGGTGGCTTCGGCATCGACCACACCGGCGTGACGCGAGCCGACGAAATCGGTGGAAACCACTTCCAGCGACTGGACGAAATCGATCTGCTTGTGCAGATCCGAGTGCAGAGCCATGTGGCGCAGGTACTCGTTCATCTCTTCGCGGGTGCTGGCTTTCTCAAGGTTGAGGTTGAGAATCGCCATCGACACGTTCGGTGTTGGTACGCGAATGGCATTGCCGGTCAGCTTGCCTTTCAACACTGGCAACGCTTTGGCGGCAGCGGTGGCGGCACCGGTTTCGGTGA
>JAURXE010000171.1 GCA_030654635.1 Pseudomonas sp. | reverse complement strand
ATTGCCGTTCCAGCGGCTTCAAGTACCCGGTGCACCTGTATTGGGGCGCGCGGCGGGCCAAGGACTTTTACCAATTGCCACACTGGCAAGAGTGGCAGCAGCTGCCCAACTTGTTTTTGCATCAGGTGGTCAGCGATCCGCGCGATTGGCATGGCCGGCTCGGCCAATTGCACCAGGCGGTGCGCGAGGACTTTAGCGATCTCAAGCCGCTGCATGTGTACGCCAGCGGCTCGCCGGGGATGGTCTACGCCACCCTCGATGCTCTGGTTGAGGCGGGCATGGACCCGCACCAGTTGCGCGCCGACGTGTTTGCCTACGCGCCGAGGGATTAAACGCAATGCTTGCCACAATGCGCGGCTGAAAGGTGTTTGCCTACGCGCCACGGGATTAACTGCGAAGCAAAGAAAAAACCGCCCTTGGGCGGCTCTTGTAGGGTGGAAAACCGCGAAGCGTTTTCCACCGACAGTATTGGTAGTCGGCTCAGTGTGTAGGGTGGGCTGAAGCCCACCCTACGGCATTTGTTACCTGACCTGCACCACCAGCTTACCCACTGCGCGGCGTTGGCCAAGGGTATTGATCGCCTCGGCCGCCTGCGCCAGCGGAAACACTTGCGAGACCAGCGGTTTGATTTTGCCCTCGCTGTGCCAGGCGAACAGTTGCTCGAAGTTGGTCGCGTTGTCTTGCGGCTGACGTTGGGCAAAGGCGCCCCAGAACACCCCGAGCACCGCGGCGCCCTTGAGCAGGCAGAGATTGACCGGCAGTTCCGGGATGCGTCCACTGGCGAAACCGACCACCAGCAAGCGGCCGTTCCAGGCGATGGAGCGGATTGCCTGATCAAATAAATCGCCGCCGACCGGATCGTAAATCACGTCGGCGCCCTGGCCGTTAGTCAGGCGTTTGATCTCGTCTTTGAGATTGCTGTCGCTGTAGTTGATCAACTCATCGGCGCCGGCGGCCTTGGCCACGGCCAGCTTCTCGGCGCTACTGGCGGCGGCGATGACCCGCGCGCCCAAGGCTTTACCAATCTCCACGGCGGCCAGGCCGACGCCACCGGAGGCGCCGAGTACCAACAGGGTTTCGCCCGGTTGCAGATTGGCCCGCTGCTTGAGGGCATGCATCGAGGTGCCGTAGGTCATGCCGAAGGCGGCGGCGCTGTTGAAATCCATGCTGGCCGGGATCGGCATGACGTTATAGGCCGGCACCGCCACCTGCTCGGCAAAACTACCCCAACCGGTAAGGGCCATCACCCGGTCGCCGACTTTTAAGTGGCTGACTTTCTCGCCTACCGCGCTGACCACGCCAGCCGCTTCGCCGCCCGGTGAAAACGGGAAGGGCGGCTTGAACTGGTACTTGCCCTCGATGATCAGGGTGTCGGGAAAGTTAACCCCGGCCGCATGCACTTCAATCAATACTTCGGTTTTTTTCGGCTCGGGGCTGGCGACTTCTTCCAGTACTAGGGTTTCGGCGGGGCCAAAGGCTTTGCAGAGCACGGCTTTCATCGACAGTAATCCTTGGGTTGAGATGCTTCGACAGTGCCGCAGCTTAGGTCTGTGGGTCAATCAGCATGCCCGGTTTTGATGGTGCTCCATAAGCATTGGGCTTGGGTCGGGGCGCGGCAATGGCTATGCTAGGCCATGCCCCTTTAAGGAATGACCTCTGTGAAAGTTTTGCTCACGCTGTTGCTGGCCCTGTCTCTGCCATTGTCGGCACTGGCTCAAGAGAAAAAAGAAGAAGCCGAGGGCGAAAACGCCGCACCGAAAATCATCTATGTCGGCATAGTGCCGGCGCTGGTGGGCAACTACAGCTCCGGCATGAAGATGAAGTTTTACAAGGCCGACATCTCGCTCAAAGTGACCGGCAGCGAGGCCGAGGAGAAGGTCAAATACCACGAGCCGCTGATCCGCAATCAGCTGGTGATGCTGTTCTCCCAGCAGACCGACGAAAGCCTCGGCAGCATGGATGCCAAGGAAAAACTCCGCCAGGAAGCCCTCAAGCAGGTTAAGCAGGTATTGGAGCAGGAAGAAGGCAAGCCTTATGTGGAAGACCTGCTGTTCAACAACCTGATCCTGCAATAGGAAAGCTACTGCGCTCGGCTATGCGGCGTTGGCGGAGCTGGTAAAAATGCTCATTGGCACCAGCCAACTCCGCTTTTTCCCAGCTCCGCCGCCTAGCCTAACCTTCGCTCGCTAGCTTTCACATTCTCAGGCGGTAGCCCGGATGTCATCCGGCTACCGCCATCGTTGGCTGCACGTCACGCGCTGGACTGTCAGGTTTTTAGGCGCGGTCTGATCAGGCCGCTAGGCTTTTGCGAAAACGCGCCAGCGCGACGACAAAAAACAGCAAACCGATGGTCGTCAGGGCCAGCAG
>JAURXE010000165.1 GCA_030654635.1 Pseudomonas sp. | reverse complement strand
AGCTCTACCAACTGCTCTTTGGCCGAGGCGACTTCTTCGACCGCCATCTCGCGCATGTCTGGATCGCTGTCTTTCAGTAGCGCCTGGGCGCCTTCCAGATCGCCCTGCACCTTCAGTACCTGGCGATAGGCCTGAATAACCGGCTCGACTTCGGCGTATTCCTTGGAATAGGCGCGAAACTGCGGCTGATTGCTGATCACCTCGGCATCACCAAGTTGGGCGGTAAGCTCCTCGAAGCGATCCTGCAGGGCGTCGAGCTTGTTTAGCAGTGAGGCTTTCATTGGCTTTGCTTGTCCGAACTCTCATCGAGAGCAAAAAGTTCTTGAGCCATGGCCAGGGCATCGAAGCGGCCGGCGGCGGAGAGTTTTTTCAGTTGCACGCTGGGCGCATGCAGCAATTTATTGGTCAGGCCGCGGGCCAGTTGCACCAAGGCTTCATCGGCGGCGCAACCGTTGGCGAGCAGGCGCAGGGCCTTGCTCAACTCCTCGTCGCGCAGACGTTCGGCTTGCTGGCGATAAGCCTTGAGCACATCCACCGCCGCCAGCGCGCGCAGGCGCTGCATAAAGTCTTCGGCGCCGAGCGTCACCAGTTCTTCGGCGGCTTGCGCGGCGCCCTGGCGGCTTTTCAAGTTTTCGGCGATTACCTCATGCAGGTCATCGACGCTGTACAGGTAGATGTCATCGAGCTCGCCCACCTCGGGTTCGATATCGCGCGGTACGGCGATATCGACCATAAAGATCGGCTTGTGCTTGCGCAGTTTCAGCGCCCGCTCGACCGCACCCTTACCGAGAATCGGCAATTGGCTGGCGGTGGAGCTGATGACGATGTCGCTGTTGACCAGCTCGTTGGGGATCTCCGAGAGCAACACCGCATGGGCGCCGAACTGCTCAGCCAGCTGGCTGGCACGCTCCAGGGTGCGGTTGGCGACCACGATGCGCTTGATGCCTTGGTCGTGCAGATGACGGGCGACCAGGCTGATGGTCTCGCCGGCGCCAATCAACAAAGCCTGACTGCGGTTCAAGTCGCTGAAAATCTGTTTGGCCAGGCTGACCGCGGCAAAAGCCACTGACACCGGATTTTCGCCAATCGCGGTATCGGTACGTACCTGCTTCGCGGTGCTGAAGGTGGCCTGAAACAGCCGACCGAGCAACGGCCCGACGGTGCCGGCCTCACGCGCCACGGCGTAGGCGGATTTTAACTGGCCGAAAATTTGCGGCTCGCCAAGCACCATCGAATCCAGGCCGCTGGCGACTCGCATCATATGTCGCACGGCCTGCTCATCGGCATGCACGTAGGCGCAGTCGCGCAACTCGGCCACGTCCAACTTATGATAAGCGGCCAACCACAGCAGGATTTGCTCGACATCCAGGTCGTCTTGCTCGAGGTACAGCTCGCTGCGATTGCAGGTTGAGAGAATCGCCGCCTCACGGCTGCAGGTGTGCTGACAGAGTTGCTGCAGCGCCCCGACCAAGCGCTCAGGGCTAAACGCCACGCGCTCGCGGACAGCCACCGAGGCGGTTTTATGGTTGATACCCAGAGCAAGGAAGGCCATGCAGAGTCGCTGACAGTGTCGGAAAACGGCCGATTGTCCTACTTCAACCGTCATAGAACAACCGTTAAGCACGCAACTACAGATAGCGATAGGTCTCAGCCACCTCGGCCGTTGTCACCACTAGCACCCGCTATAGAACAACCGTCCCGCGAGTTAAGCGCGCCCTGCTATAGATAGCGGCCGGCCCCTTGGGCTTGTCCGGCGGCTTGTGTCATGATGCCCAAACAGCCGACAAGTCGAACCTTGCGCACATGAAAACATCTTTACCCTGGTTGCTCGCCCTAGTCTTTATTGGCGGTTGCCAAACACTCAAACCGCCAACCAGCCCAAGCAATCCGCCTGCCGCCGAGACTCCAGCGCCGCCGAGCGCACCCCTGGTGTATGGCTCGTTCAGCGAGCAGAGCCTGTTTGCCTTGCTGGCCGCCGAGCTGGCTGGCCAGCGCAACCGCTATGACCTGGCACTCGACGGTTACCTGGCCCAAGCCAAGCTCACCCAAGACGCCGGCGTTGCCGAGCGTGCGTTTCGGATTGCCGAATACTTAGGCGCCGAACAGGCCGCGCAAGAAAGTACACTAATCTGGGCCAAAAACGCCCCGAACAACCTCGATGCCCAGCGCGCAGCGGCCATTCAACTGGCCCATGCCGGGCGCTACGAACAGTCAATGCAGTACATGGAAAAGGTCCTGCAAGCCCAGGGCGATACCAATTTCGACTTCCTCGCTCTGTCGGCGGCGGAAACTGACCAGCAAACCCGCAGCGGCTTGCTGCAAAGCTTTGATCGTTTATTGCTAAAACACCCAGAAAACAGCCAGTTACTGTTCGGCAAAGCCCTGTTACTGCAACAAGACGGCAAGACCGAGACGGCCCTGGCGTTGCTGGAAGAGCACCCCGCCAGCAGCGAAGACGTACCGCCCTTGCTGCTGCGCGTGCGTTTTTTGCAAGTGTTGCAGCGCAGCGATGAAGCCTTGCCACTGCTTGAGGACGGGATTGAGTTGCACCCCGACGACAAACGCCTGCGCCTGACCTATGCACGGCTGCTGGTCGAGCAAGAACGCCTGGAAGATGCGCGAGTTGAGTTTGCCAGCCTGGTACAACAGTTCCCGGATGACGACGATCTGCGCTTCTCCCTGGCCTTGGTCTGCCTAGAAGGGCAAGACTGGCAAGAGGCGCAGGTTTATCTGGAAGAGCTGATCGCCCGCGGCAGCCACGTTGATGCGGCGCACTTTAATCTGGGCCGCGTCTATGAAGAGCGCCACGACCCGGAAAGTGCCTTGATCGAATACGACCTGGTCGGTCCAGGCAATGATTTTCTCGGCGCCCAGCTGCGGCAAACCGAGATTCTGCTCAGCGGCAAGCGCGTTGAAGAGGCGAGCAATCGTCTGGCCAAGGCCCGCGAGCGCCAACCCGACTACGCCATTCAGCTGTACCTGATCGAAACCGAAGCCCTGACCAATCATGACCAGAGCCCCCGCGCCTGGCAGACCATTCAGCAAGCCTTGCTGTTGTTTCCTGATGACCTGAACCTGCTCTACACCCGCGCCATGCTGGCGGAGAAACGCAACGATCTGACTCAGCTGGAAACCGATCTGCGCTTTATCCTCAAGCGCGAGCCGAACAACGCCATGGCCCTGAATGCCCTCGGTTACACCCTGGCCGACCGCACCACCCGCTTCGTCGAAGCCCGCGCGCTGATCGAGCAAGCCCATCAGATCAACCCTGAAGATGCCGCGGTGCTCGACAGCCTCGGCTGGGTCAACTACCGCCAAGGCCAGCTGGACGCTGCCGAAGCGCTGTTGCGCCAAGCTCTGGAGCGGTTTCCCGACGCCGAAGTGGCCGCTCACCTGGGCGAGGTGCTATGGGCCAATGGCAAACAACGCGAGGCCCGCCAGGTGTGGGCGCAAGCACTGGAAAACACCCCCGACAGCCCCGCCATCCGCAGCACAGTGCTGCGCCTAACGGGTTCAGAGACGCTTTAAATTATGTCCTTTCGTCTTGTACTTGCCGCCTGCTGCCTGGCCCTGCTGAGCGGCTGCGCCGGCCTGACCTCCCACGAAACCCTCAGCGGTCAGGGTGATTCCGCCCTCTGGCAGCAGCATAAAGACCAGGTCAGCCAGCTCAATGGCTGGGAGATCAGCGGCAAAATGGGCCTGCGCGCGGAAAAACGTGACGGCAAAATAGAAAGCGCCAGCGCGACATTATTCTGGCTGCAACGCCAGGACTACTTCGACATTCGCCTGGCCGGCCCCATGGGTGGCGGCGCCGCACGATTGACCGGCCGGCCCGGCAAAGTCAGCCTGGAGGCCGCCAACCAAGGCCGTTTTCAAGCCGAGTCCGCCGAAGCGTTATTACAGCAACAGCTGGGCTGGAACCTGCCCATCTCCCACCTGTTTTGGTGGGTGCGCGGCGTACCCGCCAGCGATAGCAAGAGTCGCCTGACCCTGGGCAGCGAAAGCCGCCTGGCGACGCTTGAACAAGATGACTGGAAAGTTGAATACCTGAGCTACGTCGAACAAAACGGCTACTGGCTGCCCGAGCGGATCAAACTGCACGGCGCCAAACTCGACATCACCCTGGTGATCAAGGACTGGCAGCCACGCCAGCTCGGCCAGTGATATGCAGGTGCCTGCACTGACGCCACCGGCGCATAGCCTGACGCTGCCTGCGCCAGCCAAACTAAATCTGATGCTGCACATCATTGGCCGGCGTAGCGACGGTTATCACCAGCTGCAAACCCTGTTTCAGTTTCTCGACTACGCCGACGAGCTGACCTTCGCACCGCGCACCGATGGCGTTATTCAGCTGCACAGCGAGCTGACCGAGGTTGCCCACGACAGCAACCTGATAGTGCGCGCCGCCCGCCAATTGCAGCAGGCCAGCCATTGCAGCCAAGGCGCCGATATCTGGCTGACTAAACGCCTACCCATGGGCGGAGGCCTGGGTGGCGGCAGCTCCGATGCGGCC
>JAURXE010000144.1 GCA_030654635.1 Pseudomonas sp. | reverse complement strand
CCACGGTGGCCGCCAACTCGACGGTGTGCTGTCCAGTGCCCGCGCCCTGCCAGCCATCGCCGACGCGGTGAAAGGCCAGCTGGCGATCCTCGCCGACTCAGGCATTCGTACCGGCCTGGATGTGGTGCGCATGCTCGCCCTCGGCGCCGACAGCGTGATGCTCGGCCGGGCTTACATCTATGCCCTGGCCGCCGCAGGTGGCGCCGGGGTAAGCAACCTGCTGGAGTTGATCGAAAAAGAAATGCGCGTGGCCATGGTGCTGACCGGCGCCAAATCGATCCGCGACATCAGCGCCGACTCACTGGTGCGTGAACTGGGTCGTTGAGCGAGCCACCGCACCTGCAGGAGCGGTTTGAGCCACGAAATATGCGGACAGATCCGCCCCCACAAAAAGCCACGCCTAACAATAATCCGGAGCGCCCATGAGCCTGCCCGTCGCCTTTCTCGCCGCCGTCGAACGCCTGATCCCCCACCACCGGCGCTTCGATGATCCGCTGTCGACCCTGGCCTTCGGCACCGACGCCAGCTTCTATCGGCTGATCCCCAAGCTGGTGCTACGGGTCGAGAGCGAGGCCGAAGTTATCGAATTGCTGCAGCTGGCCAGCACTCATAAAGTGCCGGTGACTTTCCGCGCTGCCGGCACCAGCCTGTCGGGCCAGGCCATCAGCGACTCGGTGCTGATAGTGCTCGGTGACAACTGGAGCGGCCGCGAAGTCCTCGCCGGCGGCGCGCAGATCCGCCTGCAACCGGGCGTCATCGGCGCGGCGGCCAATGCCCTGCTGGCGCCGCTGCAACGCAAGATTGGCCCCGATCCGGCCTCGATCAACGCCTGCAAAATCGGCGGCATAGTCGCCAACAATGCCAGCGGCATGTGCTGCGGCACGGCGCAAAACAGCTACCACACCCTGGCCGGAATCCGCCTGATCCTGGCCGACGGCAGCCTGCTGGACAGCGAAGACCCGCTCAGCGTGGCGCGCTTTCAGGCCAGCCACGGCGACCTACTTGAACAGCTGGCCGAGCTGGGCCGGCAGACCCGTGGCAACCCCGAACTGGCGGCCAAGATCCGCCATAAATACCGGCTGAAAAACACCACCGGCCTGTCGCTAAATGCCCTGATCGATTTTGAGCAACCGCTGGAAATCCTCAGCCACCTGATGGTCGGCTCGGAAGGCACCCTGGGTTTTATCAGCTCGGTCACCTACCACACGGTGCCGGACTACCCACACAAAGCCAGCGCGCTGATGGTGTTTCCCGATGTGCACAGCTGCTGCCTGGCCGTGACCGTGCTGAAGAACCAGCCGGTCTCGGCCGTGGAGTTGCTGGATAGACGCAGCCTGCGCTCGGTGGAAAACAAGGCTGGCATGCCGACTTGGGTCAAGCAACTCTCCGCTGGCGCCTGCGCCTTGCTGATCGAATCCCGCGCCGCCAGCCAAGCGTTGCTGCACGAGCAGCTGGCGCAGATCATGGCCTCCATCGCTCACTTCCCGCTGGAGAAACAGGTCGACTTCAGCTCGGACCCGCAGGTCTACGAACAGCTGTGGAAAATCCGCAAGGACACCTTCCCAGCGGTCGGTGCGGTGCGCCAGACCGGCACCACAGTAATCATCGAGGACGTGACCTTTCCTGTAGAGCAACTGGCCGCCGGGGTCAATCGCCTGCTGGCGCTGTTCGATATACACGGCTACGACGAGGCGATTATTTTCGGCCACGCCCTAGAGGGCAACCTGCATTTCGTCTTCACCCAAGCCTTTGACACCCCCGAGCAAGTAGCCCGCTACTCAGCCTTTATGGACGAGGTGACGCAACTGGTGGCGGTCGAATTTGGCGGCTCGCTGAAAGCCGAGCACGGCACCGGACGCAACATGGCGCCATTCGTCGAACTGGAATGGGGCAGCGATGCCTATCAACTGATGTGGACGATCAAGCGCCTGCTCGACCCCCAGGGCATTCTCAATCCCGACGTGGTGCTGTCGAGCGACCCGCAGATTCATTTGAAACACCTGAAACCCTTGCCCGCCGCCGACGAAATCATCGACAAGTGCATCGAGTGCGGCTTCTGCGAGCCGGTCTGTCCGTCCAAAGACCTGACCCTCAGCCCACGTCAGCGCATCGTGATCTGGCGCGACATTCAGGCCAAGCAACGGGCCGGCATCGACACCCGCGAGCTGGAGCAGGCCTATCAATACCAAGGCATCGACACCTGCGCCGCCACCGGCCTGTGCGCCCAGCGCTGCCCGGTGGGCATCAACACCGGCGACCTAGTGCGCAAGCTGCGCAGCCGTGACGCTCGGCACACTGGCACCGCCAACTGGCTGGCCGGGCACTTTTCCACGGCATTACAAGGCACACGGCTGACCCTGATGGCCGCCAATGGCGCCCGCCAGTTGCTCGGCGCGCCTCTGCTGGCCAAGTCTTCGAAAGCATTGCGCGGCCTCTCCGGCGACCGCCTGCCTCTCTGGACCGCCGCCATGCCGCAAGCCGCGCAGCCAATCCGCCTGACGCCAGCGCTCAGCGATCAACGCCCGCGAGTGGTTTATCTGGCGGCCTGCGTATCCCGCGCCATGGGTCCGGCATGCAGCGACACCGAGCAAATGCCGCTGTTCGACAAAACCCGCGCGCTGCTGGAAAAGGGCGGCTTCCAGGTGGTGCTACCCGACAACCTGGACAACCTCTGCTGCGGTCAGCCATTCGCCTCCAAGGGCTACGCCGAACAAGCCGACAACAAACGCCAAGAGCTGATCACTGCGCTGCTGCAAGCCAGCCGCGGCGGACTCGACCCGATCTACTGCGACACCAGTCCTTGCACTCTGCGCCTGCTGCAAGACGGCCTCGATCCACGGCTCAACCTGCACGACCCGGTGAGATTTATTCGCATGCACTTGCTGGATCGGCTGACGTTTAACCCGCAAGAGCAACCCATCGCCGTCCACGTCACCTGCAGCACCCAACACCTGGGCGAAGCCCAAGGCCTGATCGATATAGTTCGCCGCTGCACCCAACAGCTGGTCATCCCCGAAGGCATCCACTGCTGCGGCTTTGCCGGCGACAAAGGCTTCACCACCCCGGAGTTAAATGCCCACGCCCTGCGCAGCCTAAAGGACGCGGTCCAGATCTGTGACGAAGGGATATCCACCAGCCGCACCTGTGAAATAGGCCTGTCCCAGCATGCCGGCATCGACTACCACAACCTGGTGTATCTGCTCGACCGCGTCACTCAAGCCAAGGTGCCGGCCTAGCCCGGAGTGACAGACGGGCATCAAGCACCGCGCGGGCTTTCTATACTCAAAGCCCGCCCGTGGAGAATGCTTATGCGCCGCCTCAGCCTATTTATCTGCAGCCTGCTGCTCAGCGCCCCGCTCTGGGCCATGCACTGCCCGGCAGACATGGCCAAGATCGACGAAATCCTCAAGACCGACCCGCCACGTGATCTGACCCTACTCAGCGAAGTGCGCAAACTGCGCGCCGAAGGCGAAGCACTGCACAAGGCTGGCAAGCATGCCGAGTCGGTCAAAGTGCTGGGGCAGGCACTCGATCTACTGGAGGCCGGACGCTGATCCATCGCGCTCGAGTGTCGACGCTCGGGAACCTTTGCCGTACACTGCGAGTCAGAGTTGTGTCACCACAACTTTGGGGCCGATTAGGATTCGACGCCGGTCGCGAAACTTTAGGGGCATGCCGAGTAGGTAACAGGACTCGTAAATCCACTGTTGCAAAAATCCATAATTGCCAATGACGACAATTACGGTGCGCAACTAGCTGCGTAAGCAGCCTAGTCGCACTTCTGGTAGCTTCGGCTCCAGCAATCATCAGGGGATGTCTGTAAACCCGAAATGATTGTCATATAGAACAGAATCGCCGTGCAGTACGTTGTGGACGAAGCGGCTAAAACTTACACAACTCGCCCAAAGCACCCTGCCCGTCGGGCGGCCAAGGGTTAACTCAGTAGACACGGCTAAGCATGTAGAACCGACAGCGGAGTACTGGCGGACGGGGGTTCAAATCCCCCCGGCTCCACCAATTCAACGAAAAAAGACGTCCACGGACGTCTTTTTTTGTGCCTGAAATCCAGTCAATCTCCGCAGGGGTTGTAGCAGGTTTGTCGTTACTGGTTTTTCGCAAGTCACCACGGC
>JAURXE010000143.1 GCA_030654635.1 Pseudomonas sp. | reverse complement strand
AGGGATCAAGGCCGCCGCCGAGGCCGGCTTTACGGCCCCGATGCTGCCACTGCCACAAACTGAAGTGCTGATTCAGGAGTCGAGCCTAGCGCTGTTTCAGGTACCTCACGACAAGCCGACGGCGCGTGCGCCCAAGCAGTTTGTCGACCTGCAAAACGACGTTACCGCCGCCGGTATTGAACTGGCCACCCGCGAGGGCTTCGAGTCGGTCGAGCACGTTAAACGTTACACCGCCCTGGGCTTTGGTACCGATCAAGGCAAACTGGGCAATATCAACGGTCTGGCCATCGCCGCCCGATCGCTGGGCATCAGCATCGCCGAGATGGGCACCACTATGTTCCGCCCCAACTACACGCCGGTGACCTTCGGTGCGGTGGGTGGGCGTAACTGCGGCGCGCTGTTCGAGCCGGTGCGTTACACCGCCCTGCACAACTGGCACCTGCAAACCGGCGCCGAGTTTGAAGACGTCGGCCAATGGAAGCGCCCCTGGTACTTCCCGAAAAATGGCGAAGACCTGCATGCCGCGGTTGGCCGCGAGTGCCAGGCAGTGCGCGACAGCGTCGGTATTCTGGATGCTTCGACCCTGGGCAAGATCGACATACAAGGCCCGGATGCCCGCGAGTTTCTCAACCGTATCTACAGCAACGCCTGGACCAAGCTGGACGTCGGCAAGGCCCGCTACGGCCTGATGTGCAAGGAAGACGGCATGGTCTTCGATGACGGCGTGACCGCCTGCCTGGCCGACAACCATTTCCTGATGACCACCACCACCGGCGGCGCGGCGCGGGTCATGCAATGGCTGGAGATCTATCACCAGACCGAGTGGCCAGAGCTGAAGGTGTACTTCACCTCGGTCACCGACCACTGGGCGACCATGACTCTGTCCGGCCCCAACAGCCGCAAGCTGCTGAGTGCGGTCACCGATATCGACCTGGACAAGGACGGCTTCCCGTTTATGACCTGGAAGGAGGGCCTGGTCGGCGGTGTGCCAGCGCGGGTGTTTCGCATCTCCTTCACCGGTGAGCTGAGCTATGAAGTCAACGTGCAGGCCGACTACGCCATGGGCGTCTGGCAGCAGCTGATCGAGGCCGGCAAACAGTACAACCTGACCCCCTACGGCACCGAGACTATGCACGTACTGCGGGCCGAGAAGGGCTTCATTATCGTCGGCCAAGACACCGACGGTTCCATGACCCCGGACGACCTGAACATGGGCTGGTGTGTCGGTCGCACCAAGCCGTTTTCGTGGATCGGCTGGCGCGGCATGAATCGGGAAGATTGCGTGCGCGACCAGCGCAAGCAGTTGGTCGGGCTGAAACCGGTCGATCCCAAGTTCGTGCTGCCGGAAGGCGCGCAACTGGTGTTCGACTCCCAGCAGCAGATTCCCATGGCCATGGTCGGCCACGTCACTTCCAGCTACTACAGCGCCAGCCTCGGTTACAGCTTCGCCCTGGCGCTGGTCAAAGGCGGCCTCAAGCGTATCGGCGAGAAGGTGTTCGCGCCGCTGGTCGACGGTCGGATGATGGAGGCGGAAATCGTTTCTTCGGTGTTCTTCGACCCCAAAGGCGAGCAGCAGAATGTTTAACCTTTCGCCGGTTATTTGCGTCCCCGCCTGTGCGGGATGCGCACAGATTTTTGATCGTTCGCTGCACCTGTCATCGAGGTCGCTATGACTGCAATCAATCAGTACCTACAACGTCCCACCGCAGCCCCCGCCGAGTCGCCGCTGCACCACGCCGGGCTCGATGAGATGGCCGGCAAGGGTAAGAAAGGCGCTGGCATCCGCTTGCGCGAGAAGAAATTGCTCGGCCATCTGACCCTGCGCGGCGACGGTCACAGTGCGGCCTTTGCCGCCGGCGTAGAAAAAGCCACCGGGATGCCACTGCCGGTTGCGCTGCAACTGGTGAGCAACGAAGACAGCTCACTGCAATGGCTGGGCCCGGATGAGTGGCTGCTGATCGTGCCGAGCGGGGAAGAGTTCGCCGCCGAACAACGCCTGCGGGCCGCCCTTGAAGGCCAGCATATTCAGGTGGTTAACGTCAGCGGTGGGCAGACCATTCTGGAGTTGAGCGGGGCCAAGGTTCGCGAGCTGCTGATGAAATCCACCAGCTACGACGTGCATCCCAATAACTTCCCGGTCGGCAAGGCGGTCGGCACCGTGTTTGCCAAGTCGCAAC
>JAURXE010000134.1 GCA_030654635.1 Pseudomonas sp. | reverse complement strand
AACGCTGCAGGCACTATTCCAGCATGGACCGGTGGTATCACTAAGGTTCCGGCGGAGTACAAAACCCCGGGTCAGCATCACCCAGATCCGTTTGCTGGTGATAAGCCGCTGTACACCATCACCAAAGCCAACATGGATCAGTACAAGGCCAACCTGACCCCTGGTGTTATGGCGTTGTTCAATGCTTATCCAAACTCGTTCCGTCTGCCGGTCTATCAGACTCGCCGCTCCGGTTCTGCACCGCAGTGGGTGTATGACAACACCGCTAAAAACGCCACCACCGCCAAGCTGGTTGAGGGTGGTAACGGTTTTGTTGACGCCTACGGCGGCACCCCGTTCCCAATTCCACAAAATGGTGTTGAAGCCCTGTGGAACCACGTGGCTCGATACCGTGGCAGCTTTATCGTGCGCCGCGCCACTGAAGTGGCCGTGCAGCGCAATGGTGACTACAACCCAGTGACCTCGCAGCAAGAAGCCTTGTTTCGCTTCTATAACCCTAAGGGTTCGGCTGCTGATCTGAATAACACCCTGTTCGATTACCTGTCGTTCACCAAGAGCCCGGCCCGTTTGGCTGGCGGTGCGATTTTGGTTCACGAAACCCTCGATCAGGTAAAAGAGCCACGTCAGGCTTGGGGTTATAACGCCGGTCAACGTCGTGTGCGTCGTGCGCCTAACCTGGCCTATGACACGCCGATCTCGGCTGCCGATGGTCTGCGTACCGCCGATGACACCGATATGTATAACGGTGCTCCCGATCGTTACGAGTGGAAGTTGATTGGTAAAAAGGAAATCTACATTCCTTACAACAACTACCGTGTTACTGCGCCTGGCGTTAAGTACAAGGATCTGCTGCAAGTGGGTCACTTGAATCCTGATCTAACCCGTTGGGAGTTGCACCGTGTTTGGGTCGTTGAAGGCAAGCTGAAAGAAGGCGCGCGCCACATCTACTCCAAGCGTGTGTTGTTCCTCGACGAAGATAGCTGGCAAGCTGCTGAAGTTGACCAATACGACGGTCGTGGCGATTTGTGGCGTGTGTCGGTTGCTTATCTGAAGAACTTCTACGAGCTGCCAACCACATGGTCGGCGCTGGATGTGTTCCACGATCTGCAAGCCCGTCGCTACCACGTACAAAACCTGGATAGCGAAGAGTCGACCACCATCGACTTCAGCCAACCGATTCCGGACGATGGCTACTTCAAGCCAGCTGCCCTGCGTCGTCGCGGCACTCGCTAAGCGTTACTGTTAAGTGCAAAGGCCGCTCATTCGTAGCGGCCTTTTCACGTTATAAGTCGACCAAAATGCAATTGCCGGCGATAGGTAACAAAACATAACGTCGCGCCGATTGTCAGGGGTTTGTATTGCTCGCTAGGATAGGCGGCCTACTTCGTAGAGCTTCCGATAATAATCAAGGGGATAGGTGTATGCGTGAGCCCATTTCGCGGCGCACCCAGTCAGGCTTTAATGCAGCTTTGCTGCGTATGCCTGCGTTGCGCTGCCAGTCACCACTGGCTAAGGCCGTTTCGTTGCTCGGCGCCTTGTCGCTGCTGAATTTGTTTGCTGCACCGGTAATGGCCGCAAGTGCTGCCGATGCGCCGGTGTACTCGTTAGTGGTGCCAAAGGCTGCCAGTAGCTTGCTGCTGGATGTTACCCGAGCTGGCAGCCGTTTGGTTGCTGTGGGTGATCGCGGGCATGTGCTCTATTCCGACGACAACGGTGCTACTTGGACGCAAGCCAAGGTGCCCACTCGGCAAATGCTGACCTCGGTGTTTTTTGTCGATGACAAAAAAGGCTGGGTGACCGGCCATGACTCGCTGATTCTCGTCACTGTCGATGGCGGTTTGACCTGGACTGAACAGTTTAGCGACCTAGAGCGTGAAGCGCCGTTGCTGGATATCTGGTTCAAGAATGCCGAACACGGTTTCGCTGTCGGTGCTTATGGCGTCTTACTGGAAACCACCGATGGTGGCGCGCAATGGGACGATGTGAGCGATCGGCTGGATAACGAAGATCAGCGGCATCTGAATGGCATCACCGAGATCAAAGATTCCGGCCTGTTTGCGGTTGGCGAAATGGGCAGCATGTACCGCTCTAGCGACTGGGGGCAGACTTGGGAAACCTTGGCCGGGCCTTATGAAGGTTCGCTGTTTGGTGTGTCTGGTACCACCGAAAGCGGCTCGGTACTGGTCTATGGTTTGCGCGGGCATTTGTTTCGCTCCAGTGATTTTGGCAAGACCTGGCAGCAAGTTGATTTAAAAAGCAGCAGCGGTGTCTTGGATTTCGGTCTGGCCAATGGTGCTTTGCTCAAGGACGGCTCGGTGGTGGTGGTTGGCCACGGTGGTAGCGTGCTGAAAAGTACCGACAAGGGGCACAGTTTCAGTGTGCTGAACCGTGCGGATCGCTTGTCTTTGTCCGGCGTTAGCGCTGATGACAAAGGTGATTTGATTTTGGTAGGCCAGGGCGGTGTGCATGTCGCAACGTCCACTGGCGCCGCGCCACAACAATAAGCCGGGCTCGATAAGGTATTAGCGATGAGTAAGCATCACCAGGACAAGGCGACATTTCTCGAGCGCCTGATTTTCAATAACCGCCCGGCAGTGATCTTAATCTGCCTGTTGGTCACCCTGTTTCTAGGTTTCCAGGCGTTGCAAGTGCGTCCCTCGACCAGTTTCGAGAAGATGATTCCACTGCAGCACCCGTTCATTCAAAAGATGATGCAACACCGCGATGATTTAGCCGGTCTGGGCAATACGGTACGGATCTCGGTTGAAGCGGTGGATGGCGATATTTTCTCCAAGGAATACATGGAGACGCTGCGCCAGATCAACGACGAAGTGTTGTATATCCCAGGTGTTGACCGTTCGGGCTTGAAGTCGCTGTGGACGCCTAACGTGCGCTGGACCGAGGTGACCGAAGAAGGCTTTACCGGTGGTTCGATTATCCCGCAAACCTACAATGGCTCCTCCGATAGCTTAAATGAGCTGCGTAACAACATTCTCAAGTCGGGTCAGGTTGGCCGTTTGGTCGCCAACAACTTCAAATCGAGCATTCTCGATGTGCCGTTGCAGGCCTCCTATCCCGACCCGAATGACCAGGGCACGCTGTTGCCGCTGGACTACCGGCAGTTCTCCCACCAGCTGGAGGAGCGGATTCGCGACAAGTTCCAACTGCAGAACCCGAATGTAAAAATTCACATCATCGGTTTTGCCAAGAAGGTGGGTGATCTGATTGATGGCTTGCTGATGGTGGTGATGTTCTTCGCCATCGCCTTCGGTATCACCTTGGTGCTGCTCTACTGGTTCACCTGGTGCATGCGCAGCACCATCGGCGTGCTGGTCACCACCCTGGTGGCGGTGGTCTGGCAGCTGGGCCTGATGCACCTGGTCGGCTTCGGGCTCGATCCTTACTCGATGTTGGTGCCGTTTCTGATTTTCGCCATTGGTATTTCCCATGGTGTGCAAAAGATCAACGGTATCGCCCAGCACTCAAGCGATGCTGAAAATGCCCTAACTGCAGCGCGGCGTACCTTTCGGCAATTGTTCCTGCCCGGGATGATTGCGATTCTGGCCGACGCCGTGGGTTTCATTACCCTGATGGTGATGGATATCGGCGTGATCCGTGAGCTGGCCATTGGTGCCTCGATCGGTGTGATGGTGATCGTGTTCACCAACCTGATTCTACTGCCGGTGGCCATTTCCTACCTGGGCATCAGCAAGAAGGCGATTGCGCGCAGTAAGAAGGATGCCAACAGCGAGCAGCCGTTCTGGCGCTTGTTGTCGAACTTTGCCCATCCGGTGGTGGCGCCGATTTCGGTGGTGGTGGCCTTGATGGCCTTCGGTGGTGGCCTCTGGTACGGCCACGACCTGAAAATCGGTGATCTCGATCAGGGCGCACCTGAGCTGCGTCCCGAGTCACGCTACAACCTCGACAACAAGTTCATCATTAATAACTACTCAACCAGCTCCGATGTGTTGGTGGTGATGGTCGAAACGGCTCCAGAGGGTTGTTCAACCCATGAGGCGCTGACGCCCATCGATGAGCTGATGTGGAGCCTGGAAAACACCCCGGGCGTGCAGTCGGCGATTTCCCTGGTGACTGTCTCCAAGCAGGTCATCAAGGGCATGAACGAAGGCAACCTGAAATGGGAAACCCTGTCGCGTAACCAGGACGTGTTGAACAACTCGATCTCGCGTGCGGACGGCCTGTACAACACCGACTGCTCCTTGGCGCCGGTACTGGTGTTCCTCAACGACCACAAGGCGGAAACCCTTGATCGGGCGGTCGCTGCCGTGCAGGCGTTTGCCAAAGAGCACGACACCGATAACCGCAAGTTTGTCCTGGCTGCAGGTAATGCCGGGATTGAAGCGGCCACCAACGAGGTGATCAAAGAATCTGAGCTCACCGTCTTGCTGCTGGTGTATCTGTGCGTGGCGACCATGTGCATGATCACCTTCCGCTCATTCGCCGCGACCCTGTGCATCGTCTTGCCATTGGTGCTGACCTCGGTACTGGGTAACGCGCTAATGACCTTCCTCGGAATTGGCGTCAAGGTTGCGACCTTGCCAGTAATCGCCTTGGGTGTGGGTATTGGTGTCGACTACGGCATCTATATCTACAGCCGTCTGGAAAGCTTCCTGCGCGCCGGCTTGCCGTTGCAAGAGGCTTACTACCAGACGCTTAAGTCGACGGGTAAAGCGGTGCTGTTTACCGGTCTGTGCCTGGCGATTGGCGTGGCCACCTGGATGTTCTCGGCGATCAAGTTTCAAGCGGACATGGGCCTGATGCTGACCTTTATGCTGCTGTGGAACATGTTCGGTGCCATCTGGCTGTTGCCGGCCTTGGCACGCTTCCTGATCAAGCCTGAGAAGCTCGCAGGTAAAGTCGGTGGCTCCTTGCTCTCGCACTGATATTTGCGAGTGCCACAAAAAACCGCAGCCTTGGCTGCGGTTTTTTTATGGCTGTAGATCCGTTATGTACTGCAGGGTCGTAGCTCTTTGTAGGATGGGTATCGCTGCGCTCCACCACATCCTGCGGTTGGCTTTTCACGGTTGATGGCCATTAACCCATGACGGGTACATAGCCATTTTTGGGCTGTGTCCCCGTTATGGGTTGAAGGCAGAATCCTGGGGCTGACTCAGGAGGAGCGAACAGTCCGTCGTTTAAGTGCTGCGATCTGGCGCAACAGTAGACGTACCGATGCTTTCTGCCAGCAGACTCACACCGGCTCTCAGTGAATGCCGGTGTAAGTCTGTCGGGCTTAGCGCGGATACAGCGGGGGTAGCGGGCTAGGTTCTTGGGCGCTGCTGCCGACGGATTCGGCGGCGGGCAGGGTGCGGATGGCGCGCCACAGGTCTTCGCCTTGCCAGAGCTGGCCGGTTTCGCTGTAGAGCGCGCCGTTGAGGCCGTCGAGGGCGGCCGACAGGGGCAAAAATCGTGCGGCTAAATCGGCCAGGGTTTCCGGTTGCTGGCGGGCCCAGGCATCCAGGGCTTGGCGGGTGGCTTGCGGCTCATTACTTTGGCAGGCGCGTTTCAGATCATCCAGCAGGGTGCGCGGGCTCGGGCCGGTTTGGCTGGCGGCGGCAATGGCCGGTTGGCGGCGGGCGCGCCACCACAGGCCAAAACCCAGCAGGGTGGTGCTGACCAGAACGCTGCAGGCGAGCTGCCAAGGCCACAGGGGCGGCCCTTCAATTACGGGCAGCAGTGCTGGTGGTTCGTTGCTGGTTGGCGGCTCCAGTGCCTGGTTAGCCGCGACTTCAAGTTGCCGCGCCGGCAGGCTCAAGTGTTCGAGGGTGTCGGTTTGGGTGTTCCACCACGGCAGGTCGATGGCCGGCAATTCGACTGTGCCACTGCGATTGGGCACCAAGGCTTCGCGCTCCTCGCGACTGCCGAGCAGGCCCTGCTCAGTGATTTTATTGCTCAGTTGCGGCTGGTCCGGGTAGTTTCGCAGCCCTGCAATTGGCTGGCTGGGTAGCGGTGGTAGCTGGGCTGCGGCGAGGCCTTCGGCGTTTAGTTTGAGGATGCGGGTCAGCGAATCGCCGACCTTGGCCTTGTCCGGTTGCGGGCTCCAGTCCTCACTGATAGTTAGCGCTCGCGCCGGCAGCCATGCGGCGTCGGCAGGGTATTGCGCTGGCTTGGCTTTGACCTGCAGGTTGATCGGTGCCGAGTTAACTCGGGTTGGTCGACCGGGGCGGTCAAAGGGGCTGAAGTCATTGTTCTGCCGGGCGCTGGCGACCGTGGCGCTGAACTGCAGGGCCGGGATGCTCAGCTCGCCACTTTGCTGGGGGAAGATGCCGTAGCGCAGTTCGATGACGCCATGACGCACGCCGTTTAGCAGTTTCTCGTAGGTGCGTGGCTCGCCGAGTTGTTCGATGCGCGCATCGGTCATTTGCAGCGGCGTCAGACTGCTGTCGTCATACAGCGACACCGAGTGGTAAATGCGCAGGGTCAGAATCGCCTGGGCCTGCACATAGACGCTGTCTTGGTCGAGGCTGGCCTCGATAAACACCGGCGCCAGTTTGCCTTGGGCCCTTTGACTGGCAGCGGTTAATACATGCAGGGTTAACGGTTGGCTGCTGACATCGCCCAGCTTGATCGGCGGTATCACCACATAGCCGGTTTGCTTGGGTTGCAGAGTAACGACCCAGCTGGTGGTGGAGTGGGCATTGCCATTGTTGCTGCTGATTTGATTGAGTTGCCGGGTGCCCAGTTGCTCGAACAGCTCATTCAGCGGGCTGAGATCGGGTTTGCCGAACAAGGTAATGTCATCGGACTCAAGGGTTAACTCGACGGTTTCACCCTCGCTCAATTGCACGCGGTCGACCCGCGCACTAAAGCCTGCGGCCTGCGCCGCCAGGCTAAACAACGCGAGCAATGTGAGTAGCAGGGTGCAGGGCAGTGAGAGTCGGTGGCGGATCATCGCGATTGTTCCTGGCGCTGTTGCTGTTCGTACCAAAATTTACGCCGCAAGAGTTCGCCCGGCTCGTCGGGGATCTGTCGCAGCCATTGTTCCAGTGCTTGCCGTTGTTCGGTGTCCAGAGGTTTTGCCGGCGTGCCTTCGGGGTCTTGGCTGTCGGCCTGCTTGGCGGATTTTTCCTGGGCGGCGGCTTGGGCCTTGCCGGGTTGTTCAGCGGGCTTGGCAGATGACTGCTGGTCGGCTGGATTTTGTGCCTTGGCCGGCTCGGTTGGCTGCTTGGCTTGGTCTTTGTCGGTCGCATCGCTCGCCGATTTTTCAGTGGCTGGTTTTGCCGCCGAGG
>JAURXE010000108.1 GCA_030654635.1 Pseudomonas sp. | reverse complement strand
GATATCGCGGGCCATTTCGACGTGCTGAATCTGATCGCGACCGACCGGCACCCGATGGGCATTGAACATCAGGATGTCCGCCGCCATCAGCACCGGATAGCTGAACAGACCCATGGTCACGCCGGCGTCCGGGTCTTCACCCTCGGCCAGGTTTTTATCCACCGAGGCCTTGTAGGCATGGGCACGATTGAGCAGGCCTTTGCCAGCCACGCAGGTCAGCAGCCAGGTCAGCTCCGGGATCTCGGGAATATCCGACTGGCGATAAAAAGTCGCCTTGTTCACGTCCAGCCCGCAGGCCAGCCAGGTGGCGGCGATCTCCAGCCGTGAGCGCTGAATGCGCGCCGGATCATCGCACTTGATCAGCGCGTGATAGTCGGCCAGAAAATAGAACGACTCGGCATCGGCTTGGCGACTGGCAATAATCGCCGGACGAATCGCGCCCGCGTAGTTACCCAGGTGCGGCGTGCCGCTGGTGGTGATACCGGTAAGGATTCGTGTGGTCATGGCTCAGAGATCGCTTTCAATCGCATGGATTAGAGACGCGCAAGTACCAACTGCTTCAGCTCGGTCAGCTTGCCGTGAAAAAAGTGGCCGCATTCTGCCACTTTCAGCAGCTCATGGGGGCGTTGCAGTGTGTCAACCCAGGCGTACACCTTGGCGGGCGTGACCACCTCATCGTCCATTGGTTGAATAATCGTCAGTTCAGCGTGCTCAGGCAATTGACCATCAACCGCAAAACGCTCGACCGGCGGCGCCAACAGAAACAACTGCCGCACGGCCACGCCCTGGGCCTCCAGACGCCCCGCCAGACAGGCGGCGACGCAGGAGCCGAAGGAGAAGCCCAGCAGCGTCAGCGGCAATTGCGGCTGCTGCGCCAGCAACCAGCGCGCCGCCGCTTCGGCATCATCTATCTCGCCACGACCCTGATCATGCGTGCCGGCGCTCTGGCCGACTCCGCGAAAGTTAAACCGCAGTGTCGCCAACCCTGCATCGCGGGCCGTGCGTTGCAAGGTGGTGATCACCTTGTTTTGCATGGTGCCGGCGAACAGCGGATGCGGATGACACAGCAGCGCCAGCCCGCGCGCCTCCGGCAGCCCTTGATAGCGGGCTTCAAGTGGGCCGCAGGGGCCATCTATTAACAGTGCAACTTCACCCATCGACAAGGCTTTACTCCGTGACCCCAACGCGGGTCGACTCGTCTAGCAGACAGCCAGCGGGATGCCCGCACTGGCCACATCAAGCATTGCATTGCGCTATACAGCGCAGGTTTGAGCCGTTAACGTAAAGCAAAGCCACTTTTAGAGGAAGGATTCGTGGAACAGTCGCTCACCACTTGGTTACTCCCTGCCATCGCTCTGCTCACCGGCATTGCCATAGGTTTTCTGATCGCCCGCTTACTGCCCAACGCAGCCCCCAGCCGCACCCAACGACAGCTGGACGACTTGAAAGAGCGCTTTGATGGCTATCAAGGTGAAGTGGTTAACCACTTCAACACCACCGCCAATCTGGTCAAGCGTATGACCCAGAGCTATCAAGACGTGCAAGAGCACATCTCGGCCGGCGCCAACCGCCTGGCGTTGGACGAACTCACCCGCCAACGCCTGCTGGCTGCACTCAACAGCGATGATGGCTACAGCGCGCCCCGTGAGCGGCTGACGCCACCGGCCAATAATGAAGTGCCGAAAGATTACGCACCCAAGTCCGACGACAGCCCTGGCACCCTCGACGCCAACTTCGGCCTGAAAAGCAAAAAGCCCTAAGCGGCGCCACTTAGTTACACCGATAAAAAAACCGCCTAGCTAGGCGGTTTTTTTATTCCGTACGAATCAGATCGCGCCGTGGCTACGCAACAGCTCCAGCACCAATTTGACACCGTCCTCCACCGAAGTAGCCTGGGTATCGACCACCAGATCGGCGCCCTGCGGGATGTCGTAGGCGAATGACTCGCCGGGAATGTTGTCGCCAGCGGCGGCGTACAGCCCTTGCGGATCACGCTCGCGGCACACCTGCGGCGAGGCCTGCACATAGACAGTCAGCAAGCGCTCGGCGCCGATGATCGCGCGGGCCTGCTCGCGACCTTCAGCATCCGGCGCGACGAAGGCAGCCAGAGTCAGCAAGCCGGCATCAGTGAAATGCTTGGCCACCTGAGCGGCACGGCGCCAATTTTCACTGCGTCCGGCACGGTCTTGTGGCAGGCCCTTGTTGACGTCCTGGCGCAGGTTCTGACCGTCGAGCACATACACCGCACGCCCCAGATCGAATAACTTGCGCTCCACCGCGTAGGCCAGGGTGCTCTTGCCAGCGCCCGACAGGCCGCTGAACAACACACTGACCGGCTGCTGACCGAAACGCAGTGCGCGCTCCTCGGTCGACACATGGGCCAGCGCGCCGTGGTGGCCGCTGCCACCTTGGCTGCCAACTGGCGCGGCGATGATCATGCCGGCGCCGACGGTGCCGTTGGTCAAACGGTCAATCACAATAAAGGCGCCAGTGGTACGGTTGCTTGCGTAACCGTCAAGGGCGATAGGGGCGTCCAGCGCCACTTTAACCTTGCCAATTTCGTTCAACTGCAGCGCGCTGGCCGGGCCTTCTTCCAAGGTATTTACATCGACCTTGTTATGGATGCTGGCGATCGAGCCCGGCACATAACTGGTGGCGCGCTTGATGTCGTACTTCTTGCCTGGCAGCAACGGCTCTTCGCTCATCCAGACCAGCATGGCGTCGAAGCTGTCAGTCACTTGCGGCTGATTGTCGGCATGCACCAACAGGTCGCCACGGGACACGTCAATCTCGTCTTCCAGGGTCAGGGTCACCGCCTGGCCAGGGCCGGCGTGCTCTAACTCACCGTCAAAGGTGACGATCGATTTGATCTTGCTGCCCTTGCCTGACGGCAGCACGATGACTTCGTCGCCCTTGCGCACTATGCCGCTGGCCAAGGTGCCGGCGAAACCACGGAAGTTCAGGTTCGGACGGTTCACATACTGCACCGGGAAGCGCAGGTCGGTGAAGTTACGATCACCGGCCACTTCCACGGTCTCGAGAATTTCCATCAGCGACTGGCCGCTGTACCAAGGCGAACGCTCGCTCTTGTTCACCACGTTGTCGCCTTTGAGCGCCGACATAGGTACGAAATACAGCGAAGTCGGCTTCAGTGCGATGCCATCGGCAAAGGCCAGGTAATCGGCCTTGATCTGCTCGAACACCGCCTCGTCGAAGCCTTTCAAATCCATCTTATTGATGGCGACGACAATGTGCTTGATGCCCAACAGCGAGGCAATAAAGCTGTGGCGTTTGGTCTGAGTCTGCACGCCGTAACGGGCGTCGATCAGGATAATCGCCAGATCGCAGTTCGACGCACCAGTGGCCATGTTGCGGGTGTACTGCTCGTGGCCCGGAGTATCGGCGATGATGAACTTGCGCTTGGCGGTACTGAAGTAGCGGTAGGCCACATCGATGGTGATGCCCTGCTCGCGCTCGGCTTGCAGGCCGTCGACCAGCAGCGCCAGATCGATGTCTTCACCGGTGGTGCCGACTTTCTTCGAGTCGCGGGTAATGGCTTCCAGATGGTCTTCGTAGATCATCTTCGAGTCATGCAGCAGGCGCCCGATCAGGGTGCTTTTGCCATCGTCGACGTTGCCGCAGGTCAGAAAACGCAGCAGCTCTTTACGCTCGTGCTGCGCCAGGTAGGCCTGAATGTCTTCGCTGATTAAATCGTCTTGGTGCGACATATTAAAAGTACCCCTGACGCTTTTTATCTTCCATCGAACCGGCACCGTCATGGTCAATCACCCGACCCTGGCGCTCAGAGGTTCGAGCCAGCAGCATTTCCTGAATGATGTCGGTCAGGGTGGTCGCCTCAGACTCTACCGCGCCAGTCAGCGGGTAGCAGCCGAGGGTGCGAAAACGCACCTTCTTCTTGACGATGCGGGCCTTTTCCTCGTCAGTGAGGTGCTCAAGGATGCGCTCATCATCGATCATGATTAGGGTGCCGTTCTTCTCGATCACATCGCGCTCGGCAGCAAAATACAGCGGCACAATTGGAATGCCTTCCATATAAATGTATTGCCAGATATCCAGCTCGGTCCAATTCGACAGCGGGAACACGCGAATCGACTCGCCTTTATTAACCTTACCGTTGTAGACGTTCCACAACTCCGGGCGCTGGTTCTTCGGGTCCCAACGGTGCTTGCTGTCGCGGAACGAATAAACCCGCTCTTTGGCGCGGGATTTCTCTTCGTCGCGGCGCGCGCCACCAAAGGCGGCATCGAAACCGTACTTATCCAAGGCTTGCTTCAAGCCTTCGGTTTTCATGATATCGGTATGTTTTGCGCTGCCGTGGGTGAACGGATTGATGTCCTGCGCCACGCCATCAGGGTTGATGTGGGTAATCAACTCCAGACCATATTCCTCAACCATCTTGGTGCGGAATGAGTACATCTCTTGGAATTTCCAGCGGGTATCGACATGCATCACCGGGAACGGCAGCTTGCCGGGGAAGAACGCCTTGCGTGCCAGATGCAGCATTACGGCGGAGTCTTTACCGATGGAATAGAGCATCACCGGGTTATCAAACTCAGCGGCGACCTCACGGATGATGTGGATGCTTTCCGCCTCCAACTGTTTCAGATGGGTCAATTTGTCGAGCATGGCTACTCACGTTAGGCAAAAGGACGGCCGCTAGGCCTGGGAAGATGCGCGCACTTTATCACAGCAGCATCGTCTAATCAGGCGCGCATCTAGACCTAAAAGTTCTAGTCATATGCCGCCAAATTACAGCGGTGCGCGGGGCTAAATCGGGTTCGGGCAATCAATAAACAGGTGTTCGATGGCAAAGCGTCGCGCCAAATAATCACCCAGAGCCTGTACGCCGTAGCGCTCGGTGGCGTGATGGCCGGCGGCGATAAAGCTGATGGCGTTTTCCTGAGCGCTGTGGAAAGTTTGCTCGCTGGCCTCGCCGGTCAGGTACAGGTCCACCCCGGCGGCAATCGCCTGGTCGATATAACCCTGACCGCCGCCGGTGCACCAGCCGACCCGCTGAATCAAGCCTGGGCCTTCCACCAACAAAGGCTCGCGGCCCAGCACTTCATGCACCCGCCGGGCAAAATCGCGCGGACTCATGGGTTCGGCCAGACAACCAATCAAACCGACACAACTGGGATCATTGGCATCCAGCGGCCCCTCGACTACCAACTCAAGCTGACGGGCCAGTTGCACGTTATTGCCCACCTCAGGATGCAGATCCAGTGGCAAGTGATAGGCCAGCAAGCTGATATCGTTGACCAGTAGGGTTTTCAAGCGGCGCTGTTTGATGCCGACCACGCAGGGGTTTTCGCCCTTCCAGAAATAACCGTGATGCACCAGCAGCACATCGGCCTCCAACTCCACCGCCGCATCCAGCAGCGCCTGGCTGGCTGTCACCCCGCTGACAATCCGCCGCACCTGCGGGCGCCCCTCAACCTGCAGGCCGTTGGGACAGTAGTCTTTGATGCTGGCGGCTTGCAGAAAGCGCTCGGCTTCTTCCACCAGGGTAGTCAGGGCAATGGCCACGCAATAAATACTCCCAAAGTAAGGCACTACAAACGGCTAACGGCGCTAGTGATACGGCAGCCGCGCTCTCTATAATGGCGCCACCTTAAGCGGCGTACCCCGCCCCCCGCAACTATCAGGATTCACTTCAATGCCCAAGGCCTTGCGCTTTTACGGTTGGCCGCTAGTGGTTGGCGTGCTGCTGGCGCTGATGATTATCCAACGCTATCCCGAGTGGGTTGGCCTGCCCGAGCAGGATATCAACCTGCGCCAAGCCGCCAGCAGTACGCTGTCGCAGCAAGGCCCGGTGTCCTATGCCGACGCGGTAAGCAATGCCGCCCCGGCGGTGGCCAACCTCTACAGCACCAAGCTGGTCAATAAACCAGCCTCGGCACTGACTGAGGATCCACAATTTCAGCGCTTTCACGGCGACGACCTGCCTAAACAGCGGCGCATGGAATCGAGCCTCGGCTCGGCGGTGATCATGAGTCCAGAAGGTTACCTGCTGACCAACAACCACGTGACCGTCGGTGCCGACCAGATCGTGGTGGCACTCAAAGATGGCCGCGAAACCGTGGCCCGGGTGATCGGCAGTGACCCGGAGACCGACCTGGCGGTGTTGAAGATCGACCTTCCCGACCTACCGGCCATCACCCTGGGCTACTCGAATAAAATCCAGATTGGCGATGTGGCGCTGGCCATCGGCAACCCGTTCGGCGTCGGCCAAACTGTAACCATGGGCATCATCAGCGCCACCGGGCGCAATCAATTGGGCCTGAACACTTACGAAGACTTTATCCAGACGGATGCGGCGATCAACCCCGGCAACTCCGGCGGCGCAGTGGTGGATGCACTGGGCAATCTGGTCGGCATCAACACCGCGATTTTCTCCAAGTCTGGAGGTTCACAAGGCATAGGCTTTGCCATCCCGACCAAGCTGGCGCTGGAGGTGATGAACGCCATTATTGAACACGGCCGGGTAATTCGCGGCTGGCTGGGCATCGAGGTGCAACCGCTGACACCGGAGCTGGCCGAATCCTTCGGCCTAGAGGGACGCCCGGGGATTGTTGTCGCCGCAGTCTATCGCGACAGTCCGGCGGCCCACGCAGGCCTGCAACCCGGAGACATTATCTTTAGCATCGACGGTGAACCGGCCGGCGATGGCCGCAAAAGCATGAACCTGGTAGCCCAAGCAAAACCCGGTGACAAGGTGAGCATCCAAATCATGCGCAACGGCCAAGCCCGGGAGCTAATCACCGAAATCGGCGTGCGCCCGCAACTAAACACTGCACAGAAAAAAGAAGCCACTAACTAATACGGCGCCCGCAGACGCCGTATTGATAAGTACTGCGGCTATCCTAGGCAGATTTCCAGGGCGTCAACCAACGCTTGATTCTGCTCCGGCGTACCGATGCTGATGCGCAGAAACTGGGCGATCCGCGCCTGCTTGAAATGCCGCACTATCACCCCGTGCGCGCGCAACCCGGCGGCCAATTCGGCCGCGTCCTGCCGCGGGTGACGGGCGAAGATAAAGTTCGCCGCCGAGGGCAACACCTCGAATCCTTGTTGCTGCAATTGCGCCACCAGCGCATCGCGACTACTGATCACTTGCTGACAAGTCCGATCAAAGTAGGCCTGGTCGTCAAAAGCGGCGGCCGCGCCGGCAATGGCAATGCGATCCAGTGGATAGGAGTTGAAGCTGTTTTTGATCCGCTCCAACGCCTCGATCAAATCCGGGTGACCGACCGCGATACCGACCCGCAGACCTGCCAGGGAGCGGGATTTGGACAAGGTCTGAGTCACCAACAGATTCGGATACTGGCTCACCAGGCTGATCGCCGAGACCCCGCCGAAATCTATATAGGCTTCATCGACCAACACCACAGTGGCTGGATTGCTCTTGAGCAGTCGCTCAATCGCCTCCAGCGCCAGCAGGCAGCCAGTGGGCGCATTTGGGTTGGGGAAGACGATGCCGCCATTCGGGCGCAGGTAGTCTTCGACGCGAATCTGAAACTGCTCATCCAAGGCAATCACCTCGAACGGGATGCCATACAGACCGCAATAAACCGGATAAAAACTGTAGCTAATATCCGGGAACAGCAGCGGTTGGCCGTGCTGAAACAGGCCATGAAAGGCGTGGGCCAGCACCTCATCGGAACCGTTACCGACAAACACCTGCGCCGCTGGCACTCCGTAGTAAGTCGCAACCGCCTGCTTGAGCCGGTCGCTGTTCGGATCGGGATACAGGCGCAGATCATCACTCAACTCGGCGCGCATCGCGGCCAAGGCCAGCGGTGACGGGCCGTACGGATTTTCGTTGGTATTCAGCTTGACCAGCTTGGCCAGTTTTGGCTGCTCGCCCGGCACGTAAGGCACCAGGGTCTTGACGAAGGGACTCCAGAACTTACTCATAGCGAGGGCTCCGAGCCAGGTGCGATGCGGTATTCGGCGCTACGGGCGTGGGCGGTCAGCGACTCACCGCGAGCCAGTATCGAGGCCACTTTGCCCAACTCTGAAGCGCCTTTGGCCGAGCAATGAATAATCGACGAGCGCTTCTGGAAGTCATACACGCCCAAGGGCGAGGAGAAGCGCGCCGTGCCGGAGGTCGGCAATACGTGATTGGGCCCGGCGCAGTAATCGCCCAGGGCTTCGGCGGTGTAGCGGCCCATAAAGATCGCACCAGCATGGCGAATCTGCGGCAACCACTGCTCGGGATTGGCCACCGACAACTCCAAGTGTTCCGGTGCGATGCGATTGGCCACCTCGATGGCCTGGGCCATGTCGGCCACCAGAATCAGCGCGCCACGACTGGCCAGCGAAGTGCGAATGATTGCTTCGCGCTCCATGGTCGGCAGCAACTTGGCGATGCTGGCCGCGACCTTATCGAGGAATTCCGCATCCGGGCTGAGCAGAATCGACTGGGCGTCTTCGTCGTGCTCGGCCTGGGAAAACAGGTCCATGGCGATCCAGTCCGGGTCGGTCTGACCATCGCAGACCACCAGAATTTCCGAAGGGCCGGCGATCATGTCGATGCCGACCTTGCCGAACACATGGCGCTTGGCGGTGGCCACGTAGATATTGCCGGGGCCGACTATTTTGTCCACCGGCGGCACGCTCTCGGTGCCGTAGGCCAGCGCGGCTATCGCCTGGGCCCCACCGATGGTGAAGACCCGGTCGACACCCGCGATGCAGGCCGCAGCCAGCACCATTTCATTGATCTCTCCGCGCGGAGTTGGCACCACCATCACCACCTCGGCCACGCCGGCAACCTTGGCCGGAATCGCATTCATCAACACCGAGGACGGATAGGTCGCCTTGCCGCCGGGCACATAGAGGCCGGCGCGGTCCAGCGGCGTGACTTGCTGGCCGAGCACCGTGCCGTCGGCTTCGGTGTAACTCCAGGAGCCCTGTTTTTGCCGCTCGTGGTACAGGCGCACACGTTCGGCGGCCAATTCCAGAGCGCTACGCTGCTCGGGGGTAATGCGCGTCAAGGCCAGTTCGAGGCGCTCGCGGGGCAGAATCAAGTCCGCCATGGAGCTGACGCTCAAGCCATCGAAGCGCTGGGTAAATTCCACCAGCGCCGCATCACCACGCTCACGCACCGCCGCAATAATTTCCAGCACCCGCTGATTGACCGACTCATCGGACACGCTTTCCCAGCTCAGCAGATGATCCAGATGACCGGCGAAGTCAGGATCGGCAGCGTTGAGTCGGCGAATAGCAGTGGCGATAGTCATGGCAGCTCTCGATAAATGTGCGGTTATACAGGCCTGGTTTAACTCAGAAGCAGCTTTGCTCGGACAGGATAAGGCTAACAAGCCGATTCCATGGATGCCCGAGAAATTTGCCTAATGGGCGATAGGTATAGCGAAAGACGACAGTGTCGCCATCCTTGGCGACGCAGGCAGAATGCCGGGGATTTTTAAGCTTGGTGTCGTGACTCTACGGCGGCGCGCAAAGTGTCGATCAGCGCCTGGATACGGGCGTGCTGCATCTTCATCGAGGCCTTATTGACGATCAGCCGCGAGCTGACGTGGGCGATCAGCTCCTGCGCTTCCAGGCCATTGGCCCGTAGCGTATTACCGGTGTCCACCACGTCGATGATCTTGTCGGCCAAACCCACCAGCGGTGCCAGCTCCATGGAGCCGTAGAGCTTGATCACATCAACCTGACGACCTTGGGCGGCGTAGTAAGCCTTGGCCACATTGACGAATTTGGTCGCCACCCGCAGCCGGCCCTTGGGCTCAACCGCCCCTATGGCGCCGGCGGTCATCAGCTTGCACTTGGCAATCTGCAGGTCCAGTGGCTCGTACAAGCCCTGGCCGCCGTACTCCATCAACACGTCTTTGCCAGCCACGCCAAGGTCGGCGGCGCCGTGCTCGACATAGGTTGGCACGTCGGTCGCGCGCACGATTAACAGCCGCACATCGGGCTGGGTGGTGGCAATAATCAGCTTGCGGCTGGTATCCGGATTCTCGGTCGGAACTATGCCGGCAGCCGCCAGCAGCGGCAGGGTATCGTCGAGAATCCGACCTTTGGAAAGGGCGATGGTTAGCATGGTCGCAGAGTCCTTAGTTGCCCGGCACGCGGCGAATCTTAGCGCCTAACAACTGCAGCTTTTCTTCGATGCACTCATAGCCACGGTCGATGTGGTAAATGCGATCGATCAGCGTATCGCCTTCGGCAACCAGCGCACTGAGCACCAAGCTAGCCGAGGCGCGCAGGTCGGTGGCCATCACTGGCGCGCCTTTGAGCTTGTCGACGCCGGTGACTATCGCGGTGTTGCCTTCGACCAGAATCTGCGCGCCCATGCGGTTCATTTCATAGACGTGCATAAAGCGGTTTTCGAACACGGTTTCGATCACGGCACCGGTGCCTTCGGCCACCGAGTTCAGCGAGACAAACTGCGCCTGCATATCGGTTGGGAACGCCGGATACGGCGCGGTACGCAGGTTAACGGCTTTCGGCCGCTTGCCATGCATGTCCAGCTCGATCCAGTTATTGCCGGTGGTGATGGTCGCGCCGGCTTCCTGCAGCTTGAGCAATACCGCTTCGAGAATGGTCGGATCGGTGTCTTTCAGCTTGACCCGGCCACCGGTAATGGCGGCAGCTACTAGGTAGGTGCCGGTCTCGATACGGTCGGGCATGACACTGTAGGTGGCGCTGTGCAGACGCTCAACCCCATCGATGGTGATGGTGTCGGTGCCGGCGCCGCTAATCTTGGCGCCCATGGCGATCAGGCAGTTAGCCAGGTCGACTACTTCCGGCTCGCGGGCGGCG
>JAURXE010000096.1 GCA_030654635.1 Pseudomonas sp. | reverse complement strand
TTATGTTGAGCTGAGCGCAAGACCTCGATTGCCAACGTAAAACGCAGGGCGAGCGGAGGACTCAGTTTCGTAGGGTGGGCTTCAGCCCACCGCATCCAGACGCAAAGGTCTTGGTGGGCTAAAGCCCACCCTAGCGGAGCCTGCCGACGCAACAGCTAAGCAATACCTGAGATGAATTCCGCTCGTCCAGCGCATGACTGCGGCGCATATGCCCGGCGCGGCCTTTTGGGTTAGAATCTGCGCCCAATTTAAACCTCTCAACTGATTTTCTCAGGGGATTGCCATGTTCAGCCGTGATTTGACGCTCGCCAACTACGACGCCGACCTGTTTGCCGCCATGGAGCAAGAAGCTCAGCGCCAGGAAGAGCACATTGAGCTGATCGCCTCAGAAAACTACTGCAGCCCAGCAGTGATGGAAGCCCAAGGCTCGGTACTGACCAACAAGTACGCCGAAGGTTATCCAGGCAAGCGCTACTACGGCGGTTGCGAATACGTCGACATCGTCGAGCAGCTGGCCATCGACCGCGCCAAGCAACTGTTCGGCGCCGATTACGCCAACGTCCAGCCGCACTCCGGCAGCCAAGCCAACAGTGCCGTGTACATGGCCCTGCTGAACCCGGGCGACACCGTGCTGGGCATGAGCCTGGCCCACGGCGGTCACCTGACCCACGGCGCCAGCGTCAGCTTCTCCGGCAAGATCTACAACGCCGTACAGTACGGCATCGACAACGTCACCGGTCTGATCGACTACGACGAAGTTGAGCGTCTGGCCGTTGAGCACCAGCCGAAGATGATCATCGCCGGCTTCAGCGCCTACTCGCAGGTGCTGGACTTCCCGCGTTTCCGTGCCATCGCCGACAAGGTTGGGGCTTTCCTGTTCGTCGACATGGCCCACGTGGCCGGTCTGGTTGCCGCAGGCGTGTACCCGAACCCGGTGCCGTTCGCCGACGTGGTCACCACCACTACCCACAAGACCCTGCGCGGCCCACGCGGCGGCCTGATTCTGGCCCGTGCCAACGAAGCCCTGGAGAAGAAATTCAACTCGGCAGTCTTCCCAGGTGGCCAAGGTGGCCCGCTGGAGCACGTGATTGCCGCCAAGGCCGTCTGCTTCAAAGAAGCCCTGCAGCCTGAGTTCAAGACCTACCAGCAGCAAGTGATCAAGAACGCCCAGGCCATGGCCAGCGTGTTTATCGAGAACGGCTACGACGTGGTGTCTGGCGGTACCGAGAACCACCTGTTCCTGCTCAGCCTGATCAAGCAAGACATCACCGGCAAAGACGCCGACGCCGCCTTGGGTCGTGCTTTTATCACCGTGAACAAGAACTCGGTCCCCAACGATCCGCGTTCGCCGTTCGTGACCTCCGGTCTGCGCATCGGCACCCCAGCGGTGACCACCCGCGGTTTCCAGGAAGCCGAGTGCCGCGCACTGGCTGGCTGGATCTGCGAGATCCTGGCCAACATGGGCGACGAAAGCGTGATCGATCGCGTTCGCGAGCAAGTCAAAGCCGTTTGCGCCAAGTTCCCGGTTTACGGCAACTAAGGCAGACTCAGCAGCAACGAAAAACCGGCCTTGGCCGGTTTTTTTGTTATTGCGCGCCAGTCAGGAGCCGTCATGTCCGCTTGCATCTTTGCCACCCCTTGGCGCCTGCTCGGCCTCTTGCTGCTGTTGACCCTGAGCGCCTGCGAGCCGGCGCCGCCCAAGGTGTTCGACCAGCAGCTGTATATCTGGCAACGCCAATGGCGCCCGGCCCATGCCGAGGCGCTGGCGCAGACTCGGGAGCAGTTTTCCACCTTGCGGGTCTTGGCATTGCAAGCGCAGCCGCAAGAGGGCTGGACGCGCGCACGCATCGACCCGGCCATGCTCAAGGCCGATGGTCGACCGATCATCGCCGTGGTGCGCCTCGACGGGCAGCTGCCGCAACTGGACAGCGCCGCCATCCATGGGCAAATCCAGCGCCTGCTGAGTGATTGGCAAGCCGCCGGCTTAGCGGTGGTGGGCCTGGAAATCGATCACGACTGCGCCAACGCGCGCCTGCCGGCCTACACCGAGTTGCTGACACAGCTGCGCCAAACACTCCCGGCCCGGCTCAAGCTCAGTATCACCGCCCTGCCCGCCTGGCTGGCCAGCCCGGCGCTGGAAAAGCTGCTGGCCAGCGTCGACAGTTCGGTGCTGCAGGTGCATGCCGTGAGCAACCCGACCCAGGGGTTATTCGCTCCACCAACCGCCCTGCGCTGGACCCACGCCTATGCCGCCCGCAGTCCGACGCCTTTTTACCTGGCTCTGCCGGCCTATGGTGTGGGACTGATCGAGAGTGCTACCGGCGCACCCTTAGTGGAGAGCGAG
>JAURXE010000094.1 GCA_030654635.1 Pseudomonas sp. | reverse complement strand
AACGCTTTCAGCAAAGGCCTGCCCGCGTTCGGCGCCGAAAAAGCCGAGGAGCTGGAACGCCTGGTGACCCTACATGGCGCCGAGAACATCGCCGCCGTCATAGTCGAGCCGATGTCGGGCTCGGCCGGGGTGATTTTGCCGCCTGTGGGTTATCTACAACGCCTGCGCGAGATCACGCAAAAGCATGGCATTCTGCTGATTTTCGATGAGGTGATCACCGGCTTCGGCCGCGTTGGCGAGGCCTTCGCCGCCCAGCGCTGGGGCGTCACACCAGACATCATGACCACCGCCAAGGGCCTGACTAACGGCGCCATTCCGATGGGCGCGGTGTTCGTGCATGAAGACCTCTACCAAGCCTTTATGAGCGGCCCGGACAGCGCCATCGAGTTCTTCCATGGCTACACCTATTCCGGCCACCCGGTGGCTTGCGCCGCCGCCTTGGCTACGCTGGATATCTACCAACGCGAAGAACTGTTCCAGCGCGCGATCAATCTTGAAAGTTACTGGAGCGAGGCCTTACACAGCCTGCACGGCCTGCCGAACGTGCAAGACATTCGCACCATCGGCCTGGTGGCAGGCGTGCAACTGGCGGCCAACAACGACGGTCCGGGCAAGCGCGGCTTCAAGGTGTTCGAGCAGTGCTTCGCCGACGACTTGATGGTGCGCTGCACCGGCGACACCATCGCCATGTCGCCACCCTTGATTATTGAAAAGGCGCAAATCGACACTCTCGTCGACAAGCTCGCCAACGCCATCCGCTTAGCGGTTTAAACCACTGGAGATCAGCATGAACATCGCAACCATCGTCGACTTTGCCCAGTCCAGCGCCGCACCTGAACACTACCGTCCAGCCCCAGAGAAAGTTCTCAAGGGCGACCCGGCGCAAAGCGTCACCAACCATTACGGCAGCCCGTGCGGACAGTTCAACGTCGGCATCTGGGAAGGCGCAGTCGGCCAGTGGCCCATCAACTACACCGAGCACGAATACTGCGAAATCCTCCAGGGTGTGTCGGTCATCCGCGACGCCGAGGGCAACGGCAAGACCGTCCGCGCCGGCGACCGCTTCGTCATCCCGGCCGGCTTCAGCGGCACCTGGGAAGTGCTGGAAGACTGCCGCAAGGTCTATGTGATCTTCGAGCAAGCCAAGGCCTAACAGGCCGCTGAGAAACTACTGCGCTCAGCTATGCGGCGTTGAAATCAGCCTCAAAGTGCTCATGTACTACTCGTACACTGCGCTTTTTCGGCTGATTTCGCCTTGCCTAGCCATCGCTCGCTACATTTCTCAACGGCCTGGGGCTGCTAAACGAATCTCCATGCGTGATCTTTAGCCCGCCAACACTGCGGGCTTTTTTTGGCCTGCAATAAAGGCCGACTCGGCGCAGTGCATGGCTGCAAATGGTCAAATTTCGGGCAAAAAAAACCCGCCGGCAAAGGCGGGATTTTTCAGCAAGGCTGATCAATTACTTGATCTTGCCTTCCTTGTAGATCACGTGCTTACGGATAGTTGGATCGAATTTTTTGATTTCGATTTTATCCGGGGTGGTGCGCTTGTTCTTGTCGGTGGTGTAGAAGTGACCGGTACCGGCACTTGAGATCAAACGGATCAATTCGCGCATAACTAGCTCCTTAAACCTTTTCGCCGCGAGCACGCAGCTCGGACAACACAACGTCAATACCACGCTTATCGATTACACGCATGCCTTTGGCAGATACGCGCAGACGAATGAAGCGGTTTTCCGACTCAACCCAAAAACGGTGATGGTGCAGGTTCGGCAGAAAACGACGACGGGTTTTGTTGTTTGCGTGGGAAATGTTGTTCCCGCTTACCGGACCCTTGCCGGTAACTTGACAGACTCTTGACATACATCAGCCCTCTAAAACCACATGCCCAACCCGGCATGGGTTGGCCGCTTAAACTCAAAGTCATTTGGCGCTCGGCGCCACGTTTCTTCAGGGTCTTACCGGCCACACCTACAAAAGAAGGAAACCGGGACCCTATAAAAGAGCGCGCCTTTATATCAGAAGGAGCCAAATACAGCAAGAAATGCTCTGCAAAACATCGCGCATGGCTCCCAGCAACAGCCCACAGGCCGCGGATTTGCTGAACATTGGCCGTCACGACCATTCGTCGCGTAAACCCGCAAATCGACAAGCCTCACAGCCAGCCGTATTCCGCCAGCGACAAGGGCTCGCCGTCGCCGACGATAAAATGATCGAGCACCCGCACGTCCACGAGCGCCAGGGCCTCTTTAAGCCGCTGGGTGAGTAAGCGATCTGCCTGGCTAGGTTCGGCCACCCCCGAGGGATGATTGTGGGTGAGGATCGCCGCTGCGGCGTTATGGGCCAATGCACGCTTGACCACTTGCCGCGGATAAACGCTGGCGCCATCGATACTGCCCTGAAACAGCACCTCGAAGGCCAGTACCCGGTGCTTGGCATCCAGAAACAAACAGGCGAAGACTTCATGGGGTTCATGGCGCAAGCGTGCCTTCAGGTAATCACGCACCGCTTGCGGGCTCTCTAGCGTGCCATCACGCCGCAGGCGCTCGGCCAGGTGCCGACGGGCCATCTCCAGCACCGCCTGTAACTGGGCGAACTTCGCCGGGCCCAGGCCTAAACGCTGACTAAAGGAGCCAAGATCAGCCTCCAACAGCGTGCGCAAGCTGCCGAAATCGCCCAATAGGTGCCGCGCCAGATCCACCGCGCTTTGCCCGGCGACGCCGGTGCGCAAGAAAATCGCCAACAGCTCGGCATCACTCAGGGCACTGGCGCCACGCGCCAGTAATTTTTCCCGCGGCCGCTCCGCCGCTGGCCAATCTCGAATACTCATACGCCCTCCTTGAGCCACAGCCCCACAGGAGCCGGCGCCGCTGTTCCCGCGCAGTCGCTGTGATATCGTAGCCGAACTTTTGCGCGGCGATTGGCACGCCGGGCCACCCAGCCCGACAAGCATTAAATCCGCCTACATCCCATCGTTTACAAGGCAGTGCTATGCAGCGGTTGTATCGGAAACGCATCGTCCTCGGCGTGGGCGGCGGCATTGCCGCCTACAAGAGCGCCGAACTGATTCGGCGCCTGCGCGAGCACGGCGCCGAAGTGCAGGTGGTTATGACCCAGGGCGGCCAGGAGTTTATTACTCCGTTGACCCTGCAAGCGTTGTCGGGCAATCCCGTGCACCTGGAACTGCTCGACCCCGCCGCCGAAGCCGCCATGGGCCATATCGAACTGGCCAAATGGGCTGACTTGGTGCTGATCGCTCCGGCCACCGCCGACCTGATGGCGCGCCTGGCACAAGGGCTGGCCAATGACCTGCTGACCACCCTGGTGCTGGCCACCGACGCGCCGGTCGCCCTGGCCCCGGCGATGAACCAAGCCATGTGGCGCGACCCGGCGACCCAAGCCAATGCGCAGACCTTGAGCAATCGCGGCTTTCAGCTGTTCGGCCCGGCAGCCGGCAGCCAAGCCTGTGGCGATGTGGGCCTGGGCCGCATGCTCGAGGCCAACGAACTGGCTCAAGCCGCCGCCGAGTGCTTTCAGCGCCGCAGCCTGACCGGCCGGCGCGTGTTGATCACCGCCGGGCCGACCCAGGAAAACATCGACCCAGTGCGCTACATCACCAACCACAGCTCCGGAAAAATGGGTTTTGCCCTGGCCGAAGCGGCCGCCGAAGCCGGCGCCGAGGTAATTTTGATCAGCGGCCCGGTGCACCTGCCGACCCCCGACCGGGTCAAGCGGGTCAACGTCACCAGCGCCCGCGACATGCTCGCCGCCTGCGAAGCAGCCATGCCTTGCGACCTGCTGATCGCCGCCGCCGCCGTGGCCGACTACCGCCCAGAAGTAATCGCCAACCAGAAAATGAAAAAAGACCCCAACAGCGACGACGGTCTGCTGCTGCGACTGGTGCGCAACCCGGACATTCTCGCCAGCCTGGCCGGGCGCAGCGATCGTCCCTTCAGTGTCGGCTTTGCGGCCGAGACCGAGCACCTGCTGGACTACGCGGCGCGCAAGCTGAAAGACAAGAATCTGGATTTGATCGTCGCCAACGATGTCGCCAACCCCAACATTGGTTTTAATAGCGAAGAAAACGCCTGCAGCGTGATTGACCGCGAATTACTGGAAACGCGCTTCGCGCAAACTAGCAAAGGCAAAATTGCCCGCCAGTTGGTGGCCTTTATCGCCGACCGCCTGCCGACCTGCCCACCCGAATTCACCGAACCGAACTGAGCCAGCATGCACTCACTACAAGCCAAAATTCTTGACCCCCGCATCGGCAGCGAGTTTCCACTGCCGCAATACGCCACCCCTGGTTCGGCCGGCTTAGACTTACGCGCCATGCTGGCCCAAGACCTGCTGCTTGAGCCGGGCCAAACGGTATTGATCCCCACCGGCCTGTCGATTTATATCGCCGACCCAGGCCTCGCTGCGTTGATTCTGCCGCGCTCGGGGCTCGGCCATAAACACGGCATAGTGCTCGGTAACTTGGTCGGCCTGATTGACTCGGACTACCAGGGCGAGCTGCTGGTGTCGTGCTGGAATCGCGGCAGCAGCGCCTTCAACATCAGTGTGGGTGAGCGCATCGCCCAGTTGATTCTGGTGCCGGTGGTGCAAGCGCATTTCGAACTGGTCAGCGAATTTGACCAAAGCCAGCGCGGCGCCGGTGGCTTTGGCCATTCGGGCAGCAACTAACAGCTATTGCCTTAAATAATAAATAGCCAGGATGAATGGCCGGGGAGACGCTCTGTGAAACTGTTCAAGCGCAGCGCCAAGGACACGCTCGACCCTAGCAGCCCGGCGCAACTGCCGCCCGCCGCTAAACCGCGAAACGGCGCCGACCTTAAAGCCTTGCTGCCCGGCAGCATTGCCGCGGTGGTGGGCTTATTGGCCGCCGCAGTGATGCTCTGGTATGCACTGTTCTACACCGCGCAAACCCAACAACAAAGCGAACTCAGCCGCGCCTGGGGCGATAGCCAGTCCGCCGCCCTGCAGCAAGCGGTAAAACAACTGAGCGCCCAGACCCTGGCGGCCGCGCGCAATCCGCAACTGATTTTTGCCCTGCAAAGCCTGAACAAAGATGAAGTCAGCGCCGCCGAGCGCAACCTCGGCTATTGGCACGGCGTAGTTGACGCGCAATTAAATGCCCGCGGCCAAGCCGTGCAAGACAGCAATCGTGCCGCGCCGATGAACTTTGCCGCACTCGACATGCTGCGTCGCGCCGAAGCCGGGCAAATCCCGGCACCGGAAGCCTACAAAGTCGGACAGCGCTGGCTGGTCTATAGCGCCGCGCCACTGCGCCTCAGCGAAGACACCCCGCCAGAAGGCACTTTACTGCTGGTGGTCGACTTGCAGAGCCTGCTCGGCGCCTTGCCCGTGCTGGCCGCCGACATTGGTCAACTGCAGTTAACCCAACAATTTGGCAACGCCCCGGCGCAGCTGCTCGAACAACGTGGCCAGGCCGCCGAGATCAGCCCACAGAGCCTGAGCAGCGGCAACCCCAACTGGAAACTCAGCTTCACCCCCGGCACCGCCCTAACCCAACTGATCTTCCCGCCGCAGCTGCTGCTGGTGGCCGGCCTGCTGGCGTTGGTAGGTGCATTCCTCGGTCTGTACCTGACGCAGAGCGAACTACAACACCGCTTGCGCGCTGACGTGGCGCAGTTAACCCAATTGGTCAATGAACTCGCAGCCGGTAAAGCCGTCAAAGCCTTCAGCCTTAGTCTGCCGTTACTCGACGCACTAGCCAAACTGCTGGCGCGCACGTCCCAACGCAAACGCGAGGCTCCCGCCAGCCCTGACCCGGCAATCCCCTTGGCCCGCCCCGACGCGCGCAGCGAACCACTTAGCAATGCTG
>JAURXE010000084.1 GCA_030654635.1 Pseudomonas sp. | reverse complement strand
GGGGAGAAGAGATAAATTCCCACCACCAGGAGCAGCACCAGTCGGTAGATGTACATGGGCAGTCTCGCGTTGAATATCGGCCCATGGTAGCGGATCGCAACCGGCATAAGCCATCGGTGGGGCGCGCGTCGAGACGGGTTGTTTAGCGCAGTTGCGCCTCGGGCAGGCTGAGCACTCGCGGGATCTGCTCGGGCTGCCAGTGCCGGGCCGCCCACTGCAGGATTGCGCTGGGGCTGAGGTCCAGCAACTGCGCCGGCGCCGCTTGGCCGAGTGCGCGCAACGCGCGCAGCAGCAAGGGCCGCGCTTGCGCAATCGGCAGCGGCGGGGCGCGGTAGGACTTGCCGAGTTTGTGGCCATCCGGTTGGGTAATCAGCGGTACATGCAGGTAACTCGGTGCCGGCACCCCGAGTAGCTCTTGCAGGTACAGTTGGCGCTGGGTGGAGTCGAGCAGGTCGGCGCCGCGGACTATGGCGTTGATGCCTTGTGCGGCGTCGTCAATCACCACCGCCAGTTGATAGGCGTACAGGCCATCGCGGCGGCGGATGACAAAGTCGCCCACTTCGCGGCCCAAATGCTGGGCGAAGGGCCCTTGTACGCGGTCGATAAATTGATAAGTCAGCTCGGGTACGCGAAGGCGAATCGCCGTGTCCGTCCAGGGGTGGCCGGCATTGCGGCACAGACCTGGGTAAATGCCGTGATAGGGTTCCAGCTGTTTGCGCGAGCAGGTGCAGGCATAGGCCAGGCCCTGGCTGAGCCAGCGTTGCAGCACCTCGGCGTAGGCGTCGTGGCGCTCGCTTTGGCGCATGACCGGGCCGTCCCATTCGAAGCCGTAACTTTCCAGGGTGGTCAGAATCGCCGCCTGGGCGCCTGGCACTTCGCGCGGCGGGTCGAGGTCTTCGATGCGTAGCAGCCAGCGGCCGCCGACTGCGCGGGCATCCAGGTAGGAGGCGAGCGCCGCCACCAGCGAACCGAAGTGCAGGTAACCGCTGGGGGTTGGGGCGAAGCGACCAATATAGGCTGGCGGATTCATAAATAGGCGGGCTCAGATGTATGGGGCTGAGCAGGTGCGGCGAAGCGAGCGTTAGTGTAAGGCTGCGGGTTCATGTCATGGCAGGCTCTGAATGAGCGCGGCGAAGCGAGCGATAAAGAAAGCAGCTTGGGGGGGATTAAATTAGGCGTTACAGACCAGAAACAACACGGGGCGCCGAAGCGCCCCGTACTGGGATCAGGAACCGATCTGTTTTTCGCGGATTTCCGCCAGGGTTTTGCAATCGATGCAAAGGGTGGCGGTCGGCCGTGCTTCGAGCCGGCGGATGCCGATTTCGACGCCGCACGAGTCGCACCAACCGTAGTCGTTGCTTTCGATCAGCTGCAGGGTTTCGTCGATTTTCTTGATCAGCTTGCGCTCACGATCACGGGCACGCAGCTCCAGGCTGAACTCTTCTTCCTGGCTGGCACGGTCGGAGGGGTCGGCGAAGTTAGCCGCTTCATCCTGCATGTGGTGCACGGTGCGATCAACTTCCTGCATCAGCTCGAGTTTCCAAGCTTGCAGAATGCCGCTGAAGTGCGCGCGCATTGGCGTGCTCATGTACTCGTCGCCCTTAACTTCTTTATAGGGGACGAAGCCACGGTTCAGTGGGCTGCTGGTTTTAGCCGGGGCTTTCGCTTTAGCTTTGGTTGGTGCTTTTGCTGGTGCTTTGGTGGGCATGGCAGACCGCCTCTCACTATCTCTAATCCACTGCGCAGTAACGCTATCCTTTGCCAGTTCAACTGGCCCTGCGGCTGCAAGCGGGCGAACTTACCAGAACACTGGGGCCTACGCCACTCCCGGTTGTCGCGCTTGCTACTGTTGTTGGCAATGGTTGAGTAGAATTGCGGCCTTTATTTGCGCAAGGAAGGCCCATGGCCCCGCTCTACAGTGCGCGTAGCCGCGCCATCGAACCTTTCCATGTTATGGCACTTCTGGCCCGTGCCAATGAATTACAGGCAGACGGTCATGATGTGATCCATCTGGAGATCGGCGAGCCTGACTTCAGCACCGCCGCGCCTATCGTTGCCGCCGGTCAAGCGGCGTTGGCAAACGGGCAAACCCGTTACACCGCCGCCCGCGGCCTGCCGCAACTGCGTGAGGCCATCAGCGGTTTCTACGCCCAGCGCCATGGCGTCAGCATCGATCCACAGCGAATTCTGATTACTCCGGGCGGCTCCGGAGCCTTGCTGCTGGCCACCAGCTTGCTGGTCGATCCGGGCAAGCACTGGCTGCTGGCCGATCCCGGTTACCCCTGCAATCGGCATTTCCTGCGTCTGGTCGAGGGCGCCGCGCAGCTGGTGCCGGTCGGCCCCGAGGTGCGTTATCAGCTGACCCCCGAGTTGGTGGCGCGGCACTGGGACCAGGACAGCGTCGGCGCCCTGGTGGCTTCGCCGGCCAATCCGACCGGCACCTTGCTCAGCCGTGAGCAGCTGGCCGGCTTGTCCCAGGCGCTGCATCAGCGCGGCGGTCATCTAGTGGTGGATGAGATTTATCACGGTCTGACCTATGGGGTGGACGCCACCAGTGTGCTGGAGGTGGATAACGACGCCTTCGTGCTCAACAGCTTCTCCAAATACTTTGGCATGACCGGCTGGCGACTCGGCTGGCTGGTGGCGCCCGAGGCGGCGGTGCCGGAATTGGAAAAGCTGGCGCAGAACCTTTATATCAGCGCCTCGACCATTGCCCAGCACGCGGCGCTGGCCTGTTTCGAGCCGGCCACCCTGGAGATTCTCGAACAGCGTCGTCACGAATTTCAGCGCCGCCGCGACTTTTTATTGCCGGCGTTACGTGAGCTGGGTTTCGGCATTGCGGTGGAGCCTGAGGGCGCCTTCTATTTATATGCCGACATCAGCGCCTTCGGCGGCGATGCCTTTGCCTTCTGCCGGCACTTCCTGGAAACCGAGCATGTGGCCTTTACGCCTGGGCTGGATTTTGGTCGTTATCAGGCCAGCCAGCATGTGCGTTTTGCGTACACCCAGAGCCTGCCGCGCCTGCAACAAGCGGTTGAACGCATCGCCCGTGGCCTGAACAGCTGGCGGCCCCATGCAGTTTGAGCCTCCGCTGGAGCAGGGGCGGCTGCTGAAGCGCTACAAGCGCTTCCTCGCCGACATCGAAACCGCCAGTGGCGAGCTGTTGACCATCCATGGCCCGAACACCGGCTCGATGTTCAATTGCATGCAGG
>JAURXE010000079.1 GCA_030654635.1 Pseudomonas sp. | reverse complement strand
TGAGTCGGTCAGACGATGGGAAACCCGCACTTCGCTGACAGCATCCGCCAAGGTGGCCTTCAAGCGCTCGAGCAGACCCACTTTGCTCTTGGCCACTTCTTCCTGAGCTTTCTTCTCTTCATCGGAGTCGAGCTTGCCAAGATCCAGATCACCGCGGGTGACATCGACAAAACTCTTGCCATCGAACTCGGTGAGGTAGCTCATCAGCCACTCATCGATGCGATCGGTCAGCAGCAGCACTTCAATGCCTTTCTTGCGGAAGACCTCAAGGTGCGGGCTGTTTTTAACCTGGGCAAAGCTCTCGCCGGACAGGAAGTAAATCTTGTCCTGACCTTCTTTTGCCCGCGCCAGATAATCAGCCAGTGCAACACTTTGCTCGCCGCTGGTATCGCTGGTGGCGGAGAAGCGCAGCAATCCTGCGATTTTCTCTTTGTTGGCAAAGTCTTCCGCCGGGCCTTCTTTGATCACCTGGCCAAAGTTTTTCCAGAAGCCCTGATATTGCTCAGGCTGGTTTTTCGCCAGTTTCTCCAGCATGTCCAGTACGCGCTTGGTCAGCGCCGATTTCATCGAATCGATCACCGGATCTTTCTGCAGGATTTCCCGCGAGATGTTCAGCGACAGGTCGTTGGAGTCAACCACGCCTTTTATAAAGCGCAGGTACAGCGGCAAGAACTCATCGGCTTGATCCATGATGAACACGCGCTGCACATAGAGTTTCAAACCACGCGGCGCTTCGCGCTGATACAGATCGAACGGCGCGCGACCCGGCACATAGAGCAAGGAGCTGTATTCCAGCTTACCCTCGACCTTGTTATGGCTCCACGCCAGTGGATTCTCAAAGTCATGGGAAACATGCTTGTAGAACTCTTGATACTCCTCGTCGCCGATTTCAGTGCGTGGACGAGTCCACAGGGCGCTGGCGCGGTTGACGGTTTCCCACTCAAGCTCGGTGGCTGCCTCTTCACCGTGCTGCTCTTTTGGCAACTCGATGGGCAAAGCGATGTGATCGGAATACTTTTTGATGATGTTGCGCAGACGCCAACCATCGGCGAATTCTTCTTCACCGGATTTCAGGTGCATGACGATGCGCGTGCCACGAGCGGCTTGCTCAACGGT
>JAURXE010000073.1 GCA_030654635.1 Pseudomonas sp. | reverse complement strand
ATCGCTGGATGCGCATCAGCGTCGACGGCGTCGAAGAGATCACCTGGCACACCGCCTGAAACTGCCCCCAGCTTGTCGCGGGTTTGCGGTTTTTTGCCGTTAGACCTGCGATCAGCCACACTAACGTCCTCCCGAGCAATTGCTCGTTTTACCGACTATTAGCAGACTCCGTATGACTCGTTCCCCGCTTCGCCGCCTGGTGTTTGGCGCCCTGCACCGCTTGCTGTATCTCTGGGTGCGCTCGGAAACCATCAATCAATCGGCCTTCACCCTCAAGCTCGACCGCAGCAAGCCGGTGTTTTACGTACTGCAACTGCCGTCGATCAGCGATCTGGCGGTGGTCGACAGCGAGTGCCGCAAAGCCGGGCTGCCACGGCCGATTCTGCCGGTCAGCGTCGGCAAACTAGACGAGCCCAGCGCGTTCTTCTACCTGACCCCGGAAGCCGGCTGGTTAGGTGGCCAAGACAAACGCGGCGCCTCGCCGACCCTGGTGCGATTGCTCAACACCCTGAATGCCGACACCGAACTGGACGCACAAATAGTCCCGGTCAGCGTGTTCTGGGGGCAAACCCCGGCCAGTGAGTCGAGCCCCTGGAAGCTGCTGTTTGCCGACAGCTGGGCGGTTACCGGGCGGCTGCGCAAGTTCTTGAGTATTTTGATTCTGGGCCGTAAGACCCGCGTGCAATTCTCGGCGCCGATCCAGTTGCGCGAACTGCTCGCCCAAGACAAAGGCCAGGAACGCACCCAGCGGATGGTCCATCGCCTGTTGCGGGTGCACTTTCGCAACCAAAAAGCCGCGGTCATCGGCCCGGATATTTCCCACCGGCGCAACCTGGTCAAGGGCCTGATCCACGGCCCGCAGGTGCATCAGGCGATTCTTGATGAGGCCGAACGCAGCAAAACCACGGTCGAAAAAGTCGAGGCGCAAGCCCTGCGTTACGGCAACGAGATCGCCTCGGACTACGCCTACACCGCCATTCGCTTTCTCGAGGTGGTGCTCAGCTGGTTCTGGAACAAGATTTACGACGGCATCAAGGTCAACCATATCGAGGCCGTGCAAGAAGTCGCCCACGGCCATGAGGTGATCTATGTGCCCTGCCACCGCAGCCATATCGACTACCTGCTGCTGTCTTATTTGCTGTTTCGCAACGGCCTGACGCCGCCGCACATTGCCGCCGGCATCAACCTCAATATGCCGGTAATCGGCAGCCTGCTGCGGCGTGGCGGCGCCTTCTTTATGCGCCGCACCTTCAAGGGCAACCCGCTCTATACCGCAGTGTTCAACGAATACCTGCACACCCTG
>JAURXE010000027.1 GCA_030654635.1 Pseudomonas sp. | reverse complement strand
CAATCTGCGCCTCATCGACCGCCATCAGCGCCGGGCCGTAAATAGCGCTGCGGGTCGCTTGAGTGGTTTTCGTCCGGGGCTTGGTCGGCTTCTTCGCGCCACTGGCACTGGGCGCTTTGCCCTTGGACAGCGGCGCACTGGCCTTGCTCGGCCGTGGCCGTGGCTGGTCGTGCAGCAACGCCGCCTTGCCCTCGGCCCGCAAGTACTCAGTGGTGCGCGGAAAGTAACGCGCCAGCGCTCCAGAGATAAGCAGCTTGTAGCGCCGGGCGGCAGACAGCATTCGACGATTCCCCTCCGGGCTATTGGCTAGATCCTTGAATGATAAGTGTTTTTCGCCCTGAGCTGGCAGTCGGTGGCGCAATCTTGATCCGCGCGGCGAGTTTGCTGCGGCTCTGCTGGTCAGCGCCTATGCTGAAAAAAAACGCGGTACGATTCGAATAATTCCGGGAGGTGGCCAACGTGAAGTGTGTGTTTAGCAATCGTGATTTTTCCCTGTTTGAATCGAACCACCGAACCACGCCGCACCAGATTGTGGTCAAGGAAATCATTGGTAATGACGATGAGCGCATCCATTACTACGTCACGGAACCGCTCTCACTCGACCCGGATAAATACGACAACGCTGAAATTGAAGCCTTGATCAAGGCCAAGATCATCGAACACCTTGGGCTAGCCCCAGGCGCCGATACTGAGGTGGTCGGCACCTATGAGAATAAGTTTTATGCCCGCGACGGCATCCCCGAGGCCACCATGGCCAAGCTCAAGGCCGCGGATAACCTGTTAACCAGTTATGGCTTCGTGGTCACCCTGCCGGAGCTGGAGCTACCGGTGTATCGCGTGCAGTTCACCACCCTTAATCTGTTTAAAACCCAAGACAAGTCAGCCCTGTTTATTGACCCTTGGGGTTTGTTTAAACGCTGATGGCTGGACTGCCGTTACCCGTCAGCGGCCACTCGACCAGTAAGCGATAGCGGCCTTTGTGCGACTCGAACAGGCCGAAGTGCGAGGCGCGCAGGTGGAAGCTGGGTGGCGAGTTGGACTCCGGGACCGGCTCGCGATAGTCGCGCAGTAAGGTCAGGTGCGGGCGGAACTCTCTGGGTTCCTCGACAAAACCCAGCGGCAATAGCGCCTGCTGCAGGGCATAGACCAACTGGCGCAACGCTTGCGGCTCATGTTCTGGGGCGAGCAATAAAATCCCCGAGCGGCGCCAGATATCCAGGCGGTCCAGCGGCACCCGCAAGGGCTCGCCCGGCGTTGACACACTCGCGGCAGCCGCGCAGATGGCCGGGATCTGCGCCACGGCCACCGCGCCAAGAAACACCAAGGTTAGATGAAAATTCTCAGCCGGCACCGGACGCCCGCTGCGCAGCTCAAGCGCACTGCGCCATTGAGCTATAGCGCGACGTTGCACCGGCGCGCAGGGCAGCGCAAAAAACAATCGTTTAGACGGTTCTGCCGGTTCGCGTAATTCGTGACTCATGCCTTGTACCTCTGCTTGTAGTGAAGCAAAGAACTAGGGCGAGGGGCAGGTCATGATTAATTAGAGCCGCCTAAGGAGGGTAGGTCGCGAATGGCTGTAGCCAGCCAAATGCGGTCGTTGAGTGCCTGGGAGATTAGAGGCAATTCAGTGTAAATCCCTCGCGTTTTTGATGGTCTAGGATGATCTAAGTCAACGCTATGTAGGACCTAGAGTGCTCTCTTAATAATGACTCGCATTGCAGGGCTTTGGGTAGATATTTAAGGCCCGGAAAAACCAGTTTCGACAAAAGCCGGATGCTTTCTAATATCGGAACGATAAAGAAAGAGTCCTCGACTGGTCCTCAATACTCATTCGAGTTGTTTGGGTGGCAGAGCTGAAACAACTGATTGCAAAGCAAGCATCAATTGGAAAAGACAGGAGTCAGGCTATGGGTTTTTCTCTAAGAAAACCGCTTGAAGTCGCGGGCGGGTTGATACCGCGTATGCATCGACGTGGCCGCTGGCAACAGCTTGCTCTGAGCGGCCTGCTGGCCTTGGCCGTGTCAGGTTGTGTCACGGCTCAAACCGAACCGTTGCCGTCTTGGAATGACGGCCCGGCCAAGCAGGCCATTGTCACTTTTGTTGAAAACACCACCACGCAAGGCAGTGCGCACTTCGTGCCACCGGCCGAGCGGATTGCCACCTTCGACCAGGATGGCACCCTGTGGGTGGAAAAGCCGATGTACTCGCAGGTGATTTTTGTCCTCAGTCGCGTACCGAAAGTGGTCAAGGCCAAGCCGGAGTTGGCCAAGGTTGAGCCGTTCAAAACGGTGATGTCGGGCAATCGCGAGGCGATTGGGAAGCTCAGCGAGAAGGACCTGCTGGAAATTCTTGCGGCCACGTCTACTGGCATTTCGGTAGAAGCCTTCACTACCGCCGCTCGGCAGTGGCTTGCCGAAGCCAAAGATCCACGCTGGAAGAAGTCGTATACAGAGCTAACCTATCTGCCGATGCAGGAAGTACTGGAATACCTGCGCGCTAACGGCTTCAAGACATACATCGTCACCGGTGGCGGCCAGGACTTCGTGCGCGTTTATTCGGAAGCGACCTACGGCATCCCGCCCGAGCAGGTGGTTGGCAGCGCAGCAGGTACCAGCTATGGCTACGACAAGAACGGCAAGCCGGTCCTGACCAAGGAGCCAAAGCTGCTGCTCAATGACAACGATGCCGGCAAGCCGGAAGGCATCCACATGATGATCGGCCGTCGCCCGTTGGCAGCGTTCGGTAATTCTACCGGCGACCAGCAGATGCTTGAGTACACCAAGGCTGGCGATGGTGCGCGCCTAGCGATGCTGCTCTTGCACGACGATGCACAGCGCGAGTACGCCTATGGCCCCGCCGAAGGGCTGCCGGCGAGCAAGGTTGGAGCCTTCACCCAGGCACTCTATGACGAGGCCCAAAAGGACGGCTGGACAGTTATCAGCATGAAGAAGGACTGGAAGCAGATTTTCAGTTGGCAATAGCGCCCGGTCGCGGCACCGGGTAGGAACATTCGTTAACGCCGCAGGGAGCTATGACGGCGGCGTTAAGCTGGATGTGCAGTTGACTTGCCTGCGTATGCAGCCAGTCATTTCTAGCGAGGCGCAAGGAGGTACAGGCAGTGAGTGACCACTGGCGTTTAGCATTTTTGGAGGAAGCCTTGTATGAAACCTAAAGCTGACAGCTTTCGACTTTCCCTGTTATTCGGCGCCTGTATGGCGTTGACGGGCATCGTTCACGCTGCGACGGACAAACCCAACATCCTGTTTATCGTTTCTGACGATACCGGCTACGGTGACTTGGGCCCGTACGGCGGCGGCGAAGGCCGTGGTATGCCCACGCCAAGCATCGACAAGATGGCTGAAGAAGGGAAAACCTTTTACTCCTTTTATGCCCAACCAAGCTGCACGCCTGGTCGTGCAGCTATGCAAACCGGGCGTATTCCTAACCGCAGCGGCATGACCACCGTGGCCTTCCAAGGCCAAGGTGGCGGCTTGCCAGCAGCGGAATGGACCCTGGCCTCGGTGCTGAAAACCGGTGGCTACGACACCTACTTTACCGGTAAGTGGCACCTGGGTGAGGCTGACTATGCGTTGCCGAATGCGCAGGGCTATGACGTGATGAAGTACGTCGGCCTCTATCACCTGAATGCCTATACCTACGGTGACCCTGAGTGGTTCCCTGACATGGACCCGCAGACCCGCGCCATGTTCCAGAAGGTGACCAAGGGCGCGTTGTCGGGTAAAGCCGGCGAGAAGCCGGTTGAAGAGTTCAAGATCAACGGTGAATACGTCGATACGCCGGTTATTGATGGCAAGCCTGGCGTGGTGGGTATTCCCTTCTTCGACAGCTACGTCGAGAAGGCCGCGCTGGAGTTCCTCGACACGGCAGCGAAGTCGGACAAGCCGTTCTTTATCAACGTCAACTTCATGAAGGTGCACCAGCCGAACCTGCCAGCACCGGAGTTTGTGCATAAATCCATTTCCAAGACCAAGTACGCCGACTCGGTGGTGGAGCTCGATACTCGTATCGGCCACATCATGGACAAGCTCAAAGCCTTGGGTCTGGATAAGAAAACCCTGGTGGTTTACACCACCGATAACGGCGCCTGGCAGGATGTCTACCCGGATGCGGGTTACACGCCGTTCCGTGGCACCAAGGGTACGGTCCGCGAAGGCGGCAACCGTGTGCCGGCCATTGCTGTCTGGCCAGACAAGATCAAGCCGAGCTCGAAGAACCACGAAATGCTTGGTGGTTTGGACTTGATGGCAACCTTTGCCTCGGTGGCGGGCGTCAAGCTGCCGACCAAGGACCGCGAAGGACAGCCGATAATGTTCGACAGCTACGACATGACCCCAGTACTGCTCGGCACCGGCGAGTCGCCGCGTAAAGAGTGGTTCTACTTCACCGAGAACGAGCTTTCGCCTGGCGCTGCTCGGGTTGGCAACTACAAGGCGGTGTTCAACCTGCGCGGCGATGATGGTGCGTCAACCGGCGGCATGGCTGTAGACACCAACCTTGGCTGGAAAGGCGCTTCTAAATACGTGGCCACCGTGCCGCAAGTCTTCGACCTGCTGCAAGACCCGCAAGAGCGCTACGACATCTTCATGAACAACTACACCGAGCGGACCTGGACGATGGTTCCCATCACCATGGCAATCGATAAGTTGATGAAGACCTACATCGCCTATCCACCACGCAAGCTGCAAAGCATGGGCTATGACGGTCCGGTGGAATTGTCCAAGTACCAGAAATTCCAGTCGGTACGCGATGACCTGAAAAAAGAAGGCATCAACCTGTCGTTACCTACCGGTAACTAATGCTGCAGTGGCGCCCTCGGCTAGAGGGCGCCACTTTTATCAAGTCGAGGGATATGCAGATTCTGGCTGTATAGCCCCCGGAGAGCGTTTACGTTTTTGGTGTTGCTGGCTGGACATACTGGTTACAAATGATCCTCCCACTGATCCAGTTTCGATATCCCTCTCTCCAATCTGTGAGTCGCCCCCTGTTTCATCGACGCGTCTAAGCCCAGATTCTGGGTTATTGGCGCGTTATCATCAGCGGCTGCTTTTGGCCGACGGCTGCCTATCGCCAACGACCGCTTCGGGGCGATTACTGCCTCTAGTGACCGGCAGCACTCGGCCAAAAGCAGTCAGTCATTCAC
>JAURXE010000063.1 GCA_030654635.1 Pseudomonas sp. | reverse complement strand
TTTGCGGTGGCGATGGTGGTGGGGCCGCTGCTGACCCGCGCCTATGGTCTGTCCGGTTTATTTGAAGCGACCGCAGTGATGGCCTTGTTTGGCGTGCTGGTCGTGGCGCTGGTAGTGCCGCGCGCCGCCGGCCAATTACGCCACCGTGAATCGGCGGTGGCCAAGCAGGCGCTGGCAACCACCTTGCGCCATCCGGATCTGTTACGCCTGGATCTGGGCATTTTCGTCTTGCACGCGGTATTGATGGCTAGCTTTATTGCTTTGCCATTGGCGCTGGTGGAGAGCGGCGGGCTGCCCAAAGAGCAACACTGGTGGGTGTATCTGGCGGCGTTGTTGGTGGGCTTTTTCAGCATGATCCCGTTCATCATTTATGGCGAAAAGCAGCGCCAGATGAAACGGGTGCTGCTGGGGGCGGTCGCCGTACTGCTGCTGTGTGAGCTGTTTTTTTGGCTGTTTGGCAACAATTTGCGGGCCTTGGTGTTGGGCACCATAGTGTTTTTCACCGCTTTTAACCTGCTGGAAGCTTCGTTGCCCTCGCTGATCAGCAAAGTCGCCCCGGCCGGCGGGAAAGGCACGGCGATGGGGGTGTATTCCACCAGCCAGTTCCTCGGTGCGGCAGTCGGTGGCATTCTCGGTGGTTGGTTGTTTCAGCAGGGCGGCTTAGGCTTTGTGTTTGTCGGCTGCGCGCTGCTCTGCGTCTTGTGGCTGGGCTTTGCTGTTACTATGCGCGAGCCACCCTACGTGACCAGTTTGCGCTTGCCGCTACCACCTGCGGCACTCGGCGATGCGGGTTTGGTCGAGCGTTTACAGCGTTTGGCGGGGGTAACTGATGCAGTTGTGGTAGCTGATGAGGCTGCCATTTATATCAAAATCGACACTAAACTAGTGGATCGCAGCAGTATTGAGCGCTTGATCGAAACGGCGCCGATGCCTGCTCAAGCATGAACGCATAGATAGATAGGAGAAGGTTATGGCCCGTGGGGTTAACAAAGTCATCTTGGTCGGAACCTGTGGTCAGGATCCAGAAACACGCTACATGCCCAACGGCAATGCCGTCACTAACCTGAGCCTGGCTACCAGCGAACAGTGGACGGACAAACAAACCGGGCAGAAGGTCGAAAAAACCGAATGGCACCGTGTGTCCTTGTTCGGCAAGGTGGCGGAAATTGCCGGTGAGTACTTGCGTAAAGGTTCGCAGGTATATATCGAGGGCAAGTTGCAAACCCGCGAGTGGGAAAAAGACGGCATCAAGCGTTACACCACCGAAATCGTCGTCGACATGCAAGGCACCATGCAGTTGCTCGGTGGTCGTCCTGAAGGCGGCGACTCGGCCCCGCGTCAGCAGCGTCCGCAAGCGCAGCCACAGCGTGAGCAGGCTCCGCGTGAGCCGCAGCAGCAAGCCCCGCGTGAGTCGCGTCCAGCGCCGCAACCAGCCGCTCAGCCAGCGCCAGATTACGACAGCTTCGATGACGATATTCCGTTTTAAGCGCGGAGCTTTCTCACTATGCGTATGCGTATCATGCTTCTGGGTGGCGGTAATGCCCTCGGCCAGGCGCTGATTCGTCACGGCGCCAAGGAAGACATTGGCTTCCTGGCGCCGCGCCCGCCGGAGTTCGGTTGGGATCCGGCCAGTTTGACGCAGTTGATTGATGACACCCGTCCGGATGCCTTGATCAACCTGGCCTATTACTTCGACTGGTTTCAGGCCGAGGCCGTCAGCGAGGCGCGCTTTGTACAGCAGGAGCGCGCCGTCGAGCGACTTGCCGAACTGTGTCAGCATTACGCTATTTTGCTTTTGCAACCATCTAGCTACCGGGTGTTTGATGGCGCGCGCGCCACGGCCTATAGCGAAAAAGATGAGCCATTACCGCTCGGTAAGCGTGGTCAGGCGCTATGGCGGATGGAGCAGAGCGTTCGCGCCTCTTGTCCGCGGCATGTGTTGCTGCGTTTCGGTTGGTTGTTGGACGACAGTGACAACGGCCTGCTCGGGCGTTTTCTGAGCCGTGCCGCCGCCGATGACGAACTGTTGCTGGCCGATGACCGGCGCGGCAACCCGACGCTGGTGGACGACGCCGCACGGGTGATTCTGGCCGTACTCAAGCAGCTCGATTGCCAGACCCCGCTCTGGGGCACTTACCACTACGGTGGCCAAGAGGCGACCACGGCGCTGGCACTCGGCCAGGCAGTATTGAGCGAGGCGCGCAATTTTCGCGGGCAATTGCTAGAGACGGTTAGCCCGCAAGCACACGCCGTCCGCCCGGATGTGGCCGATGAACCGCAGCATGCGGTGTTGTCCTGCAAGAAAATCCTGCACACCTTCGGCATCAAGCCGCGCGCCTGGCGCAGCGGCCTGCCCGAATTACTTGAGCGCTATTACCGGCATGTCTAACTCTCCTGTTTTGATCACCGGCGGTGCCGGCTTTATTGGTTCGCACTTGGTCGACTCGCTGCTGTCCAAGGGGTATGCCGTGCGGGTGCTGGATAATCTGTCGACCGGTAAACTCAGTAATTTACCGCTGAGCAATCCGCAGCTTGAGTTGATTGACGGCGATGTGGCCGATGCGGCGTTAGTGGCGCGCTGCATGATTGGTTGTCGGGCGGTGGCGCATCTGGCAGCGGTCGCATCGGTGCAAGCCTCGGTCGATGATCCGGTCAGCACTCACCAGAGCAACTTTGTCGGCACCCTCAATGTTTGCGAGGCGATGCGTGAGCAAGGCGTTAAACGCATAGTATTTGCCTCTAGTGCGGCTGTGTATGGCAACAATGGCGAAGGTTTGGCGATTGACGAAGACACCCCCAAGGCGCCGTTGACCCCCTATGCAGCAGACAAGTTGGCCAGTGAGTACTACCTCGACTTTTACCGTTGCCAGCATGGGCTAGAACCGGCGATCTTTCGTTTTTTTAATATCTTCGGCCCGCGCCAAGATCCGTCGTCGCCCTATTCCGGGGTGATCAGTATCTTCACCGAGCGGGCCCAACAAGGCTTGCCGATTAGCGTGTTTGGCGATGGCGAACAGACCCGTGATTTCGTTTATGTGGGCGATTTGGTGGCGGTGTTGCTGCAAGCGTTGGAGCAGCCCGGAATCGCGGTTGGCGCCACCAATGTAGGTTTGGGCCAGGTCACCACGCTGAAGCAATTGCTGGCGGAAATATCCGGCGTATTAGGTGGTTTGCCAGCTGTCAGT
>JAURXE010000049.1 GCA_030654635.1 Pseudomonas sp. | reverse complement strand
CTGCGGCCAGCAGCGATGCCAGTTTCCGCCGTTATTTTCGCTGGGAGGGGGCCGGGCGCACCTTGATAGTGATGGACGCGCCGCCGCCCCAAGAGGACTGCCGACCCTTCGTAAAGGTCGCCGGATTGCTGGCCAGCGCTGGCGTGCATGTGCCGCAGATCCTCGCGGCCGACCTCGAGCGCGGCTTCTTGCTGCTGCCCGATCTGGGTCGGCAAACCTATTTAGAGGTGATTAATCCCGGCAATGCCGACGCCTTATTTGCCGATGCGCTGCAAGCGCTGCTGAAGTTTCAGCAATTGCCACTGACCGATGGTTTGCCGCGGTATGACGCAGCGTTATTGCAGCGCGAACTGCAGCTGTTTCCCGATTGGTATCTGCGCGAGCACCTAAAACTGACCCTGAGTGGCGAGCAATTGGCCGCCTGGCAGCGCATCTGCAGCCTGTTGGTCGACAGCGCCTTGGCGCAGCCGCAAGTATTGGTGCACCGCGACTTTATGCCGCGCAACCTGATGGACAGCAACCCCAATCCTGGCGTCTTGGACTTTCAGGATGCGGTCTACGGCCCGGTTACCTACGACGTCACCTGCTTGTTTAAAGATGCCTTCTTGAGCTGGCCGGAGGCGCAAGTGCGCGATTGGCTGGAAGGCTACTGGCGCCAGGCGCTGGATGCGCAGATTGCGGTGCAACCAGAACTGGAAGATTTTTTGTGCGCCAGCGATCTGCTGGGCGTGCAGCGTCATCTCAAGGTGATCGGGATTTTCGCGCGCATTTGTTACCGCGCCGGCAAACCTAAATACCTCGGCGATGTGCCACGCTTCTTTGCCTACATAGATGCGGTGCTGGCCCGTCGGCCGCAGCTGGCCGAACTGCGTGAGGTGTTGGCGAGCCTGCCGGTGGCGGAGGACTTACCCGCATGAAGGCGATGATTCTCGCCGCCGGTAAAGGCGAACGTTTGCGTCCGCTGACCCTGCATACGCCCAAGCCTTTGGTGCCGGTGGCTGGCGTGCCTTTGATCGAGTATCACCTGCGCGCCTTAGCGTTGGCGGGGGTTACCGAGGTGGTGATCAATCATGCCTGGCTGGGCGCGCAGATCGAGGCACATCTAGGTGATGGCGCACGCTTTGGACTAAGCATCGCGTATTCCCCGGAAGGCGAACCGCTGGAGACCGGCGGCGGAATTCTGCGCGCCTTGCCGCTGCTCGGCGATGAGTCCTTTATCTTGGTCAATGGCGATATTTTTACCGACTACCTTTTCGCCAACTTGTGCCGGCCGCGGCCTGGCTTGGCGCACTTGGTGCTGCTGGATAATCCCGCTCACCACCCGCAAGGGGACTTCAGTCTGCTGACCGACGGTAGTTTGGTTGATGCCCAGACCGGGCAACCGAGCCTGACCTACAGCGGCATTGCCGTGCTCAGTCCGGCGCTGTTTGCCGGCTGCACGCCTGGGGCCTTCAAGTTGGCGCCGTTGCTGCGCCAGGCCATGGCCCAAGGTTTGGTCAGTGGCGAGCGTTACGCAGGCCGCTGGGTGGATGTGGGCAGTTATGAGCGCTTGGCTGAGGCCGAGTTGCTGGTCGCGAGCGCCTAACGTGTATTGGCCGATTACCGCCATGGGCGCCTTGGCCGGCATGTTGCTGGCCAGTATTCCCGGCGCGCTGCTCGGTGGTTTGCTCGGACAGGTGTTGGATCGGCGCCTGGACTTACAGTCTTGGGCTGATTTACGCCGGCGCATGCAGGGGGCGACCGGGCCGCGGGAGCAACAATTGTTGTTTGGCCTGCTCGGTCGGCTGGCCAAAAGTGCCGGGGCGGTGACGGCGGCGCATATCCAGCAGGCCCGCAATGAGATGCGTCGTTTGCAGCTGGATGAGGCGGCGCAGCAGTTGGCGATTGCCGCCTTCACCCGTGGCAAGAGTGCCGAGCAGAGCTTGCGCCGGCCACTGCGGCAGCTGCGGGCCAATCGCGCCCTGGGTGAGGAAGTATTGCGTGCCTGCTGGCGGATGGCCTGGGCCGGCGGTCAGGTGGCGCCGGCGCAATATCAGCTGATTCTTGATTGCGGTGAGCATCTGGGCCTGCAGCGCGACGCAGTGCTGGCGCTGGGCGCGGCCTATGCGCGCAGCAATACGCCGCTGATGGCCAGTGCCGCCGCCGAACAAGAGGCCTTGCGGGTCTTGGGTTTAAGCGCAGAGGCCGCGCCGGCGCAAATCAAACAAGCCTATCGGCGATTGCTCAGTCGCCACCATCCCGACAAGGTCGCAGGTTCCGGCGCCAGCCCTGCGCAGATCCGCGCCGCCACCGACAAGACCTGCGAGTTGCACCGGGCGTTTGAACTGCTGCGCAACCGCCGCGATATTTCCTAAGTAGGACAGAGCTAAGCCCGCTGGGCTGCTCGTTAGGGGGCGGGCGCGGCACCTTCGGCTTGCAGGTGCAGACTCAACCAGCCACGAATGCGTCGGTACAGTTGCTCCTGCTCGGTGACGGGATTGCCCGGCAGCGCCGACATGGCAACCTGAATATAAGCCGGACTTTTTTGCCGCTTGCTGGCCTGCATGCGCTTGAGCGCCGCGGTGCGTTCGGGCTGCTGGTTCTTGTAGTAAAAGTCGCCGACTGCCAGTTGCAGTTTGGGCACCAGTTCGTCCAGAGACGGGCTGAACTGCTCGGGCAGTAGCGGCGCCACCAGCAGCAGGTTTTGGATCGGCGAGGTGGGATGTTCACTCAGGTAGCGGGCCGCCCAATAGCCGCCAGTGCCGTGTCCCAGCAAGACAATGCTTTTGGGCTTTTGCTGTTGGGCAAACTCGATGCCGGCTTGAATTCGTGCCAAGACTCGTTCGGCGTGTTGCTCCGGGGTTTGCTCAAGTTTTGCCGCAACTGTGCCGCTGTCGGCGGGGCTGGCCTCGGCCGCTGCAGTGCTCGCGTCGGGTGTCGCGGCAGGCTCGGCGGGCGCCGCAACTTCGGCGCCGGTGTTGGGCTCGGCGCTGGCTGCAGCAGTGGCCGCCGGTTGTGGGTCGGGTAGCGTCAGGCTCAGGGTGTGCCAGCCGGCATCGGGTAACTTGCTGCGTAGCGGGCCAATCGCCTTGGGCCAGTCGGCGCTTTCACCCGAGCCGGGCAGTAGAATCACCAGACCTTGGGCATCGCCTTTATTGGCCGGCTGCCAGAGCGCCAAGAAGCTTTCGTCGCCGACTTTGAGCTGTTGTTGATCGCCGGCCGGTAGCTGTTCTTGCAGTGCCAGGGCTTCATCCTGGCTGCGCTCGGCCAGCTCCGGCCGCTGTGTGCTGGTATCGGTGGCCGTGTCGGCGGCAGGCGCTGTGGTTGCGGCATCGGGCGCTGCGGTCTCGGCTGGCAACGTGGTGGCGTAAGGCAGTAGCAGTGCCAGGCAGCAGCATGAAAGTGTCGTCGCAAGGGTGCGTGGCATCAGAGCAGTCCGGCCGGGGAAGGTACTGGCAGCCTAATAGCTCTGCCGCTGTTTGTCAGGCCGTGCTTGTGTTTGGTCTGCGCGGCACTCTAAGCGTGGCGGGCTGGAGTAAGGTGGCACGACTCAGGCCGTGTGAAATTCTCGCGCAGTAGTTTTCACGCGCACTGGTCTACTTGGTTTTATCTATCTGAGGTGCTGACTGTGCTCGGTGTTTTGCGCTTACTGATGCTGCTTGGGCTGCTTGGGCTGCTCGCCTGCGGCTGGCCTGTGCTGGCCGCGGCCGATGCGCTGCCGGTGGATGCCGAGCAGCGTGCCTGGTTGGCCGAACATCGGCAGCTGCGGGTGGGTGTGGTCTTACAGGCGCCCTATGCGCAATATGACCGGCGCTTGCAGCAACTGTCCGGGCTCAATGTGGAGCTGATGCAATGGCTGGCGTCGGCGCTGCAAGTCGAGTTGCTCTGGCAGCAATATGCCGATCAGTCCGCGCTGGAGGCGGCGCTGCGTGGCGGCAAGGTGGATGTTGCTCCGGGCCTCAGTCAAACCCCGGCCGGGCTGCGCCTGTGGCTGTTTTCCGACCCTTAAATGCGCGTGCCGAACTTGTTGGTGGGCGCACGCAATGGCGGCGCGGCGGTCGATCTGGAACAGCTTGGCGCCACTGAGCCGGTGGCCGTGCGCATGCCCAGCGTGGTCGCCGACTACCTGCGCGGCACCTATGTGAGTCTCAATCTGCAGGCCGTCAGCAGTGATCGTCAGGCCTTGCAGCGGCTGCTCCGTCAGCGGGTGCGCTATGCGGTGATCGACGCGGCGCAGTTCAGTCGCCTGGCCCGCGAGAGTGAGTTTGCCGAGTTGGCGGTGGTCGGCGATATAGGTTTGCCGCAGCTGTTACGGGTCGCTTCACGGCGCGATTGGCCCGAGCTGTCGGGATTGCTGGACAGCGCGCTGCGCTCGATTCCGGCCAAGCAGCTGGACCAGCTGCGCGGGCGCTGGCTGCAGCTCAAATACCCACGCCTGGACGAGTCGCCGGGCTTTTGGCAGAACCTCAGCGGGATATTGACGGTGTTGCTGTTGGCCGCGCTGGCCATCGTGTTTTCCCTGCGTCGTCAGCAGCATGGCTTGGAGCGGCGCGTGCTGGAGGCGCGCCAAGCGCTTGAGCTGCAGGCCGCCAGCGAAGAGGCGCTACGGCTGACGCAGTTTTCCATCGATCAGAGCACTGTCGGCATTCTCTGGGTCAACTGGGACAGCCACGTGCGCTATGCCAATCGCGCGGTCGAGCAGATGCTCGGTTATCCCCAGGGCGGCTTGCTGGAGCGGCCGCTGATCGAGCTGGAACCGAGCCTAAAGATGGATCTCTGGTTGGCGCTGTGGAAGCGCGCCCGCGCCAGTGATGGTGAGCCCTTGAGCTTCGAGAGCAACTGTCTGCGCGCCGATGGCAGCCCGCTGCCGACCGATGTGTCGTTGAGTTTTCTGCGCTTTCGCCAGGCCGAGTATTTGGTCGTCTATATCACCGATGTCACCGAGCGGCGCCGCGCCCTGGCCGCCCTGCAGGAAAGTCAGGCGCGCCTGCAAGGCATCGCCGCCAATGTGCCGGGCCTGGTGTTTCGTCTGGAGCGGCCGCAGCCGGAGGCGCCGGTGGACTTTGCCTTTATCAGCGATGGCAGTGAAAAACTGGTCGGCTATCCGGCTGCCACCTTGCTGCAACCTGGGCGCGGGATTCGCAGCCTGGTACACGGCGATGACCTCGTCGATTACAACCAAAGCCAGGCGGCGGCGCTGGAAGCAGACCGCGACTGGCACTGGCAGGGGCGCATCCTGACCCGCGAGGGCGAGCAGCGCTGGGCTGACATCAAGGCTATTGCCCGGCGTCTCGAAGATGGTCTGGTGGTCTGGGACGGCATCGTCTGGGACATCAGTGAGAGCAAGCGCATTGAGCTGGCGTTGAGCGAGTCGCGCGGGCAATTGCGCGAGTTGTCGGCGCACCTGGAGAGTGTGCGTGAGGAAGAGAAGGCGCGCATCGCCCGCGAAGTGCATGACGAACTGGGCCAGGTGCTGACCGTGCTCAAGCTGGAAACTGCCATGTGCGAGCTGGCCTATGGCGAGCTGGATGCGGGCCTGCAGGAGCGCCTGAACAGCATGAAGCGGCTGATCGCCAACCTGTTTCAATTGGTCCGCGATGTGGCCAGCGCCTTGCGTCCGCCGATCCTCGATGCCGGCATCAGTTCGGCGATTGAATGGCAGGCGCAGCGCTTCGAGGGGCGTACGCAGATTCCTTGCCTGGTGCAGGTGCCCGACAATTTGCCAAGGCTGGCGGATGCCAAAGCCATCGGCTTGTTTCGCATCCTGCAAGAGGCGCTGACCAACGTCATCCGTCATGCTCAGGCGCATACTGTCGAGGTGCGGCTGACGCTGGAGGCCGGCATGCTGTGTCTGAGCATCGTTGATGATGGTTGCGGTTTTGTGGCGCCCACGGGGCGGCCCAGTTCTTTCGGCTTGGTCGGCATGCGTGAGCGGGTGCTGATGCTCGGCGGCAGTTTGCAGCTGGACAGCCGGTTGGGCGAGGGCACCAGCCTGAGTGTGCACATCCCCTTGGAATAAGCTTGGGATAAGGTTTTAGCCTGAGGAGGCAGCGGCGTGATTCGAGTATTGGTGGCAGAAGATCACACCATCGTCCGCGAGGGCATCAAGCAATTGATTGGCCTGGCTAAGGATCTGCAAGTGGTTGGCGAGGCCGGTAATGGCGAGCAGTTGCTCGAGGTTTTGCGCCAAGTACCTTGTGATGTGGTGTTGTTGGACATCTCGATGCCCGGGGTGAATGGTTTGGAGGCGATTCCACGGATTCGTGCCCTGACTCATCCACCGGCCATTCTGGTGTTGTCGATGCACGACGAGGCGCAGATGGCTGCCCGCGCCCTGAAGATTGGCGCCGCCGGTTACGCCACCAAAGACAGCGACCCGTCCTTGCTGCTGACGGCGATTCGCAAGGTTGCCGGCGGTGGCCGTTATATCGATCCGGACCTGGCCGACCGGATGGTCTTCGAGGTCGGCCTGACCGATTCGCGGCCCGCCCATGCATTGCTGTCGGAGCGCGAGTTCTCGGTGTTTGAGCGCCTGGTGCAAGGCGCCAGCGTCAATGAGATTGCCCAGCAATTGGCCCTCAGCAACAAGACCATCAGCACCCACCAGGCGCGGCTGATGCAGAAGATGAATGCCAACTCGATGGCCGATCTGATGCGTTATGCCATGGAGCACAAGCTACTTTGATCTGCTGCCAGTCGTAGGCTGGGCTTCAGTCCTCCGCCTCTACATAAGGGGGTTGGTGGGCTGAAGCCCACCCTACGGTTGTACCTAACTCGTAACGGGGGCATGGCCGGTTTGTAGGGCAATCCTTACATGCAGTTGTCCGCTGTGCTTATAGCAATCTCTCCTAACCACCGATTTGCCCTGTTGGTCTGTCGTTCTAGTCTTACTCCACGACAGACAACAAAATAAAAGGTGTGGTTATGCTCGAGACGCAAGCGAACGATGTGCTGGTCAGCTTTCGTGGCGTACAAAAGAGCTACGACGGCGAGAACCTCATCGTCAAAGACCTCAACGTGGATATTCGCAAAGGCGAATTTCTCACCCTGTTGGGGCCGTCCGGTTCGGGCAAAACCACCAGCTTGATGATGCTGGCCGGCTTCGAAACGCCTACCGCCGGCGAGATTCTGCTGGCCGGCCGCTCGATCAATAACGTGCCGCCGCACAAACGTGACATCGGCATGGTGTTTCAGAACTACGCGCTGTTCCCGCACATGACCGTCTCGGAAAACCTGGCGTTCCCGTTGACCGTGCGCGGCATGAACAAGACCGACTGCAGCGAGCGGGTCAAGCGCGCGCTGTCGATGGTGCAGCTGGATAAATTCCGCAATCGCTACCCTGGCCAACTGTCCGGTGGCCAGCAACAGCGGGTGGCCCTGGCCCGAGCGCTGGTGTTCGAGCCGCAGCTGGTGCTGATGGATGAGCCGCTCGGTGCCCTGGACAAACAGCTGCGCGAGCATATGCAGATGGAGATTAAGCACATCCATCAGCGTCTCGGCGTGACCGTGGTCTATGTGACTCACGATCAGGGAGAAGCCCTGACCATGTCCGACCGGGTGGCGGTGTTCCATCAAGGTGAAATCCAGCAGATCGCTCCGCCGCGCACCCTGTACGAAGAACCGAGCAATACCTTTGTGGCCAACTTTATCGGCGAGAACAACCGCATCAATGGCCGCCTGCACAGCCATGACGGCGAGCGCTGCGTGGTCGAACTGGCGCGGGGCGAGAAGGTCGCGGCGCTGGCGGTGAATGTCGGCCAGATCGGTGAGCCGGTGACCCTGTCGATTCGCCCGGAGCGCATCCGTTTGAACGGCGCCAGCGAAACCTGCGCCAACCGTTTCAGCGGCCGCGTGGAGGAATTCATCTACCTGGGCGACCACGTGCGTGTGCGCCTGGAGGTGTGTGGCAAGGCCGACTTCTTCGTCAAACAACCGATCGCCGAGCTCGACCCGGCCCTCGCGGTGGGTGACGTGGTGCCGCTCGGCTGGCAGGTCGAACACGTACGTGCGCTGGACCCCTTACTGGAAGCTGTTTGATCGAATTTCTATCAACCTGCACTGTGGAGACAACAACAATGAATAACTCTCTCAAACTCAGCGCCCTGGCCCTTGGGCTCGTCTGTGCGCTACCCAGCTTGGCCGCCGATCTGACCGTGGTGTCCTTTGGTGGCGCCAACAAGAACGCCCAGGTAAAAGGCTTTTATGCCCCCTGGGAAGCGGCCGGTAACGGCAAAATCCTGGCCGGCGAATACAACGGCGAGATGGCCAAGGTCAAAGCCATGGTCGACACCAAGAGCGTGTCTTGGAACCTGGTGGAAGTGGAGTCGCCAGAGCTGTCTCGTGGCTGCGATGAGGGCCTGTTTGAAACACTCGATCCGGCCCAGTTCGGCAATCCCGATGACTTTATCCCAGGCGCCATCCAGCCCTGCGGCGTGGGCTTCTTCGTCTGGTCGACGGTGCTGGCCTACAACGCCGACAAGCTGAAAAGCGCGCCAACCAGCTGGGCAGATTTCTGGGATACCGAGAAATTCCCCGGCAAGCGCGGCCTGCGTAAAGGCGCCAAGTACACCTTGGAATTTGCCCTGATGGCCGATGGCGTGGCACCCAAAGAGGTCTACAAGGTGCTCGCGACCCCGGCCGGGGTTGACCGTGCCTTCAAGAAGCTCGATCAGTTGAAGCCGAGCATCCAGTGGTGGGAAGCCGGCGCACAGCCACCGCAGTACCTGGTCTCCGGTGATGTGGTGATGAGCTCGGCGTACAACGGTCGGATCGCCGCCGTGCAGAATGAAAGCAATTTGAAGGTGGTGTGGAACGGCGGCATCTACGACTTCGACTCCTGGGCCATCCCTAAGGGCGCCAAAGATCTGGCCGCGGCGCAGAAGTTCATCGCCTTCTCGGTGCAGCCGCAGCAGCAGAAGGGCTACTCGGAAAACATCGCCTACGGCCCGGCCAACAAACTGGCGGTGCCACTGCTGAATAAAGCGGTATTGAAAGACATGCCGACCACCCCGGAAAACATCGCCAATCTAGTGGCCATGGACGTGACCTTCTGGGCGGATTATGGCGAACAACTGGAACAGCGTTTCAACGCCTGGGCCGCCAAGTAATACCGGCTGTGTAACACCGGCTTTGCGGCGCCCACGGCGGGCACCGCAACGCTGCTGAGCTTTTTGGCCGCGTCCGCGCGGTCTTTTTTCTGGAGTTAATGATGGCCAACGCAGAGTCCCTGACCGCGCTCGTCGGTCCCAGTCTGAAACAACGACTGGCGCGAGCCGAGCGGATGAATCGCTGGAAAGCCCAGGCGCTGATTCTGCCGCTGGTGCTGTTTTTATTACTGATTTTCCTGCTACCAATTGTCGCCTTGCTGTTCAAGAGCGTCGGCAACCCGGAAGTGCTCGGCTCCATGCCGCGCACCGTCGAGGCGATCGCCAGTTGGGATGGCAAGGCACTGCCCGGCGAGCCGGTGTACCAGGCGCTGAGCCTGGATCTGGTCGATGCCCGTAAAAATCAGAGCCTGGGCGATCTGTCCAAGCGCCTGAATATGGAGTTGGCCGGTTATCGCAGCCTGATGATGAAAACCTCGCGAGCGCTGCCGCTCAAGAGCGAGCCGGGGTCTTACAAAACGGCCCTAGAGGGCCTGGATGAGCGCTGGGGCGATCCAGCCTATTGGCAAGTGATCCGCCGCAACACCAGTAGCGTCACGCCGTTTTACCTGTTGGCGGCCCTCGATCATCGGATCGACGACCTTGGCGAGCTGGCTACCGCCACCCCGGATCAGGCGATCTATATCGATATCTTCGCCCGCACCTTCTGGATGGGCCTGGTGATTACTGCCATCTGCCTGGTGCTGGCCTATCCGCTGGCCTATCTGCTGGCCAACCTGCCGTCGCGGCAGAGCAACCTGCTGATGATTCTGGTGCTGTTGCCGTTCTGGACCTCGATCCTGGTGCGTGTGGCGGCCTGGATAGTGCTGCTGCAATCGGGCGGTTTGATCAACGGTGCGATGCTCAAGCTGGGGCTGATCGACCAGCCGCTGGAGTTGGTGTTCAATCGCACCGGGGTGTACATCTCGATGGTGCACATCATGCTGCCGTTCATGATCCTACCGATCTACAGCGTGATGAAGGGCATTTCACCAACCTATATGCGTGCGGCGATCTCCCTCGGCTGCCATCCGTTCGCCAGTTTTTGGCGGGTGTACTTTCCGCAGACCATGGCCGGTGTCGGCGCCGGCTGCCTGTTGGTGTTTATCCTGTCGATTGGTTACTACATCACCCCGGCGCTGCTTGGCAGTCCAAGCGATCAGATGGTCAGCTACTTCGTCGCTTTCTACACCAACACCAGCATCAACTGGGGCATGGCCACGGCGCTTG
>JAURXE010000254.1 GCA_030654635.1 Pseudomonas sp. | reverse complement strand
GTTGCACGGCGACGCCGGCACTTTCAAAATGCTGGGTTTTGCCAGTCAGATTGGTACCTGGGCTCGTCAACATCGCTTTTGCGGCAGTTGTGCTGGAACCATGCAGCCGGTTGCTGGCGAGCGGGCGATGCACTGCCCAATCTGTGCAATCCAGCATTACCCACGGCTGTCACCGAGCATGAGTGTGTTGGTGACCCGCGGCGCTGAAATTCTGCTAGCGCGTTCGCCACGGTTTAACCAGGGTGTCTACAGCACCTTGGCCGGTTTTGTTGAGGCGGGCGAGTCGGTTGAGGACTGCGTCGCCCGAGAAGTGTTCGAGGAAGTCGGCCTGCAGGTGCAAAACCTGGAGTATGTGGCGAGCCAGGGCTGGCCGTTTCCGCACTCACTGATGCTGGGTTTTCATGCCGAGTATGCCGCTGGCGAAATCGTTATGCAGGTAGAGGAAATTGAGGACGCGCGCTGGTTTGCCCTCGACGATTTGCCTTTGCTGCCACCGCCGCATTCTATTTCCCGTTATCTGATCGATTTGTATCTGGCGCGCCGCTCAGGCCAGCCCGAACCAGTGCTGCCAGGCTAGGCGCGCGGTTAAACCCAGCACCACCAGAATGAACACCGGGCGGATAAATCTATTACCGCCTTTGATTGCCGTGTGTGCGCCAATAAAAGCGCCAGCCATCAGCGCTAAGCCCATGCAGATGCCGAGCAGCCAAGCCACCTGGCCACTGACGATAAATACTCCCAAGGCCACGGCATTGCTGACAAAGTTCATGCTGCGTGCCACGCCGCTGGCACGCAGCAGATCAAGCGGGTAGAGCAGCAGGCTGCTGACTGTCCAAAATGCCCCGGTCCCCGGCCCGGCAACGCCATCATAAAAACCCAAGCTCAAACCTTGCGGCCACTGCCGGCCGGTGGCGATCACCTGTTGCTCTGAATGCTCGGTTGGCTGTGGCTGACTAAACAGAAGGTACAGACCGCAGGCGAAGACGATGACCGGCAGCATCTGGTTAAGCCAGGCAGCCGGCAGCCAGTGCGCGAGCATGGCGCCCAACAGCGCGCCTATGGCCGTCGCCAACAAGGCATTTCGCCAGCGCCTGGGCTCGAACAGTTTGCGTCGATAGAAGGTGTAACTGGCGGTTGCCGAGCCGAAGGTGGCGCAGAGCTTGTTGGTGCCCAGCACTAAATGTGGCGGCAAGCCGGCCGTCAATAAGGCGGGAATCGTTAACAGGCCGCCGCCGCCGGCGATGGCATCAATAAAACCCGCCGTGAAGGCCACGCCGACCAGCAGTAATAGGGTAATCGGGTCTAGCGCCAGTTCGGGTGCAAACAGCATAAAAGGTCGACCTGTGTGTGTTTGTGCGCAACTGCACTTGGCCGTGTGCAGAGTAGTTGCGCATAATGCCGGCTTAATTACCCAGAAGGAATTGAACCTATGCAATATGACGGCCTGGCCTTGGGTGTTGCGCTGTTGGCATTGCTGGCGCTGCTGATTGCGGCGCGGATCTTGTTCAATCCTAATTGGTTTATGGGCTGGCTGCGTGGCTGTTGCGGTTTGGTCTTTATTGGCGCTGCGGGTTTTATCGGTTTAATTGCCAATGACGTGCGCAGCTACCAACCGCTACCGCAGGACAAGCCGGTGCTTACCGTAAGTTTTCAGGCGCAGGGTTCGCAGAGTTATCAAGTCAGTTTGCAAGAAGGTGCCAATGAGCGGCAGGTCAAGCTGGAAGGCGATCTTTGGCAGCTGGATGCGCGAGTGCTGCAATGGAAAGGTTTGGCGGGCTTGATCGGTTTGCAACCAGGTTATCGACTGGAGAAACTATCCGGGCGTTTTTTGGCCATCGAGCAACAAGACATGGCGCAGCACACGGTCGCCAATTTGGCGCAAAGCCCATACGGCATCGACCTGTGGCGCTGGTTGCGCGTCGGCCAGCATGATCTGTTTTTGCTGGATGCCCAGGCTCGGCGGGTGACCTATCTGCCAATGGTCGATCAGGCGGTGTATTCGGTGAGCCTGACGCCAACCGGGCTGTTGGCGCAGCCACTAAACCAGGTCGCAACCCAGGCGTTGAAAGACTGGCAATAAATTCATCAGAAAAAAAGGGAGCCGCCGGGATCCCTTTTTTGTTCCGCTCGATTACGAGAGGAAACCGCCATCGACGTTCAGTGACACGCCGGTGGTGTAACTGGAGGCTGAGCTTGCCAGGTACAGCACTGCACCGGCCATTTCGCTTGGGTCGGCGACGCGCTTGAGTGGGATGCGCTGCAGGGCGATCTTCAAGATGCTGTCGTTCTTGGTCAGGGCAGCGGCAAATTTGGTATCAGTCAGGCCCGGCAGCAGGGCGTTGCAGCGGATACCGAACTGCGCGCATTCCTTGGCGAAGACCTTGGTCATGCTGATCACTGCCGCCTTGGTCACCGAGTAGATACCTTGCATCTCGCCCGGCGTTACGCCATTGATCGAGGCGACGTTGATGATGCTGCCGCCGCCGCTTTCGCGCATCAGCTTGCCGCCTTCAATCGACATGAAGTAGTAGCCACGAATATTCACGTCGACGGTCTTCTGGAAGGCCGACAGGTCGGTGTCCAGCACATTGCAAAACTGCGGGTTGGTGGCGGCGTTATTGACCAGGATATCCAGACGGCCAAACTGCTCACGAATCTGCGCAAACACGCTTTGAATCTGCTCCATCTCGCCGATGTGGCAAGCGATGGCGGTGGCCTTGCCACCTTCGGCGATGATGGCATCAGCCACGCCCTGGCAGCCGTCGATTTTGCGGCTCGAGACAATCACGTGGGCGCCTTGCTGGGCCAGTAGTTTGGCGATGGCTTCACCAATGCCGCGGCTGGCGCCGGAAACGAAAGCGATCTTGCCATCAAGGTCGAACAAATTGGTTTTGGACATGCGCTGCTCCTGATTGAGTGGGCTTAACGGTGTGCGTCTTACAGGCGCGATTGCTTGATGACCTGCAGGCTCATCTGCTCGAGCAGTTTGTTCATGTGCACGAACTGCGCGAAGCGTTTGTCCTGAGTTTGGCCGTGATAAAAACGGTAGTAAATCTGCTGGACTATGCCGGCCAAGCGGAACAGCCCGTAGCAGTAGTAAAAATCAATGCAGTCGATTTTGATCCCGGCCCGTTGTGCGTAGTAGTCGGCAAACTCTTGACGGGTCAACATGCCCGGCGCGTTGCTCGGCTGGCGGCGCATCAGTTGTACCGGGGCCGGATCGTCGGCCTCGATCCAGTAAGCCAGGCTGTTGCCCAGATCCATCAGCGGGTCGCCTAGGGTTGTGAGCTCCCAGTCCAGCACGCCGATGATCTCCTGCGGGTTATTGGGGTCGAGCAGTACGTTATCGAAGCGGTAGTCGTTGTGCACGATGCTGGCGCGCGGATGATCGGCCGGCATCTTGGCGTTCAGCCAAGCTTTAACTTCGCTCCAGAGTGGCGCGTCCGGGGTCAGGGCTTTTTCGTATCTGTCACTCCAGCCACTGATCTG
>JAURXE010000040.1 GCA_030654635.1 Pseudomonas sp. | reverse complement strand
GAGCTGGTGCAAGGGCAGCACACCACACCCGACCCGATTGGCGTGCAAGCACTGTTGGCCAACCTCAAGCAGGCCGGCGCCAAAGCCGTGGCGATGGAAGTCTCATCCCACGGGTTGGACCAGGGTCGGGTTGCCGCCTTGGCTTTTTCGGTGGCGGTGTTTACCAACCTGTCGCGCGATCACCTCGATTACCACGGCAGCATGGCCGCCTATGGCGCGGTAAAAGCCGCGCTGTTTGCACGGCCTGGCCTGCGTTGCCGGGTGCTGAATGTGGATGACGACTTTGGTCGCGAGCTGGCCGCGCTGCCGAGTGAGTCGCGGCTGATCAGCTACAGCCTGGACGACTCGACGGCTTATCTGTACTGCCGCAGCGCCGACTTCGATGATGATGGCGTGCGTGCCGACATAGTCACCCCGCAAGGCGAAGGTCGCCTGTGCAGTGCGCTGCTGGGTCGTTTCAATCTGAGTAACTTGCTGGCGGTGGTCGGTGCCTTGTTGGCGCTGGATTACCCGCTGGATGAAATTCTCGGCGTAATGCCCCAGTTGCAAGGCCCGCTCGGTCGCATGCAGCGCCTCGGTGGCGGCACGCAACCTTTGGTGGTGGTCGATTACGCCCACACCCCGGATGCCTTGGATAAAGTCCTGGAGGCGCTGCGCCAGCATGCCGATGGTCAGCTGCTCTGCCTGTTTGGCTGTGGTGGCGATCGGGATCGTGGCAAGCGCGCCTTGATGGCGGCCGTGGCCGAGCAGCGTGCCGACCGGGTGTTGGTCACCGATGACAATCCGCGCACCGAGGCCCCCGAGCAAATATTCGCCGACATTCGCAGCGGTTTCACCGACGCCGGCAAAGTCAGTTTGCAGCACGGTCGTGGCGCGGCCATCGCACAGTTGATCGCCAGCGCCCAGGTCGGTGACGTGGTGCTGCTGGCCGGTAAGGGCCATGAGGACTATCAGGAAATTAACGGCGTGCGTCAGCCGTTCTCGGACTTGCAGCAAGCCGAGCAGGCGTTGCTTGCCTGGAGTGCGGCCCATGCTTAAGCCCTTGTCGCTCAGTGAATTGCTGCAGCCGCTGAATGCCCGCTTGCTGGGCGCGGATGCAACTTTTAATGGGGTGTCTATCGACAGCCGCAGCGTGGCTGCCGGGCAGTTATTTGTTGCGCTAAGCGGGCCGAATTTCGATGGCCATAATTATCTGGCCGAGGTCGCTCGCAAGGGCGCAGTCGCGGCCCTGGTTGAGCGCGAAGTGGCCGGGGTGAACCTGCCGCAACTGTTAGTGGCCGATACGCGGGTGGCCTTGGGGCGGCTCGGCGGGCTTAATCGTCAGGCCTATCAAGGCCCGTTGGTGGCGGTCACCGGTTCCAGCGGCAAGACCACGGTCAAGGAGCTGCTGGCCAGTATTCTGCGCGTCGCCGGGCCGGTATTGGCCACGCGTGGCAACCTGAATAATGACCTCGGCGCACCGCTGACGCTGCTCGAATTGTCGAGTGAGCACTGCGCCGCCGTGATCGAGTTGGGCGCCTCGCGCGAAGGCGAAATCGGCTACACCGTCAGCCTGGCTCAGCCACAAGTAGCGATCATCACCAACGCCGGCACCGCCCATGTGGGTGAGTTCGGCGGGCCGGAGAAAATCGTGCTGGCCAAGGGCGAGATACTCGAAGGTTTGCCGAGTAACGGCACGGCGATTCTCAATCTGGACGACCCGGCTTTCGCCGCCTGGCAGCGGCGCGTCCGTGGTCGCCAAGTGTTGAGCTTTGCGCTGAACAATTCAGCCGCCGATTTTTCTGCCGGTGAACTGAGTGTCGATAATCGTGGTTGCCCAGCCTTCACGCTGCAATGCACCGCAGGCAGCGCGCGGGTGCAATTGAATTTACTCGGCCAGCACAACGTCAGTAATGCCCTGGCTGCTGCTGCCGCTGCGCATGCTTTGGGCGTATCGCTCGAGCAAATTGTCCAGGGCCTGCAAACTTTACAGCCGGTCAAGGGTCGTACCGTGGCGCAAGTGCTGGCCAATGGTGTGCGGTTGATTGATGACAGCTACAACGCCAACCCGGCCTCGATCAACGCGGCCACCGATCTGCTCAGCGGCTTCAGTGGCCGGCGGGTTTTGGTGTTGGGCGACATGGGTGAGTTGGGCGACTGGGCTGAGCAAGGTCATCGTGAAGTGGGCGCTTATGCCGCCGGCAAGGTCGACGCGCTGTATGCCGTTGGCCCGCAGATGGCCCATGCCGTGGCGGCCTTTGGCGCCGGCGGCCGGCACTTTGCCGAGCAGGCCAGTTTGATCGCCGCATTGGCGAGTGAGCAGGGCAGTAACACCAGCATTCTAATTAAAGGTTCGCGCAGTGCGGCGATGGAAAACGTCGCCTTCGCGCTGGCTGCAACATCGTCCGGCAAGATTGGGGAGAGTCACTAATGCTGCTGCTGCTCGCGGAGTATCTGCAACAGTTCTACACCGGCTTCGGGGTCTTTCAGTACCTGACGCTGCGCGGCATTTTGGGCGTACTCACCGCACTGACGCTGTCGCTGTGGCTGGGGCCGTGGATGATCCGCACCCTGCAGCACCGGCAGATTGGCCAGTCGGTGCGTACTGACGGGCCGCAGTCGCACCTGTCCAAGTCTGGCACTCCGACCATGGGCGGCGCGCTGATTCTCTCGGCTATCACCATCAGCACTTTGCTTTGGGCCGACCTGAGCAATCGTTATGTGTGGACTGTACTGATCGTCACCCTGCTGTTCGGTGGCATCGGCTGGGTCGATGACTATCGCAAGGTAATCGAGAAGAATTCGAAAGGCCTGCCGAGCCGCTGGAAATACTTCTGGCAATCGGTGTTTGGCCTGGGCGCCGCGGTGTTTTTGTTTGTCAGCGCCCAGAGCCCGGTAGAAACCACTTTGATAGTGCCGATGTTTAAAAGCATCAGCATCCCATTGGGCATCGGTTTCGTGGTGCTCAGTTACTTCGTGATCGTCGGCACCAGCAACGCGGTGAATCTCACCGATGGTCTGGATGGTTTGGCGATCATGCCCACCGTGATGGTCGGCGGGGCGCTGGGGATTTTTTGCTACCTGTCAGGCAACGTCAAATTTGCTGAATACCTGTTTATTCCCTACGTGCCGGGCTGCGGCGAGTTGATCGTATTCTGCGCCGCCATGGTTGGCGCCGGGCTGGGTTTTCTGTGGTTCAACACCTACCCGGCGCAAGTCTTTATGGGCGACGTCGGCGCGCTGGCGCTGGGCGCGGCCTTGGGCACCATCGCCGTTATCGTTCGGCAAGAAATCGTGCTGTTCATCATGGGTGGGGTGTTCGTGATGGAAACCCTGTCGGTGGTGATTCAGGTCGCCTCCTTCAAGTTGACCGGCAAGCGGGTGTTTCGCATGGCACCTATTCATCACCACTTTGAACTCAAAGGTTGGCCCGAGCCGCGCGTGATCGTGCGCTTCTGGATCATCACCGTAATTTTGGTGCTGATCGGTCTAGCCACTTTGAAACTGCGTTAAAGGTACCGAGAAGATCATGAGCCTGATTGCTTCAGATCAATTTCGCATCGTTGTCGGCCTCGGCAAGAGCGGCTTGTCCTTGGTGCGCTTTTTAGCGCGCCAGGGCTTGCCCTTTGCCGTGGTCGATAGCCGCGCCAATCCACCTGAGTTGGCGACCCTGCGCGAGCAGTTTCCCCAGGTGGAAGTGCGTTGTGGCGAGCTGGATGTGGAGTTTCTCTGCCGCGCCTCCGAATTGCTGGTCAGCCCTGGCATGGCACTCGCCACGCCAGCGCTGCAGCAAGCGGCGGCGCGCGGGGTGAAGATGTCCGGCGATATCGAGTTGTTCGCCCGCTACGCCAAGGCGCCGATCATTGCCATCACTGGCTCCAATGCCAAGAGCACCGTCACCACTCTGGTCGGCGACATGGCGATGGCGGCAGGTAAGCGCGTGGCAGTCGGTGGCAATCTGGGCACCCCGGCGCTGGAGTTGCTGGCCGACGATGTGGAGCTGTACGTGCTGGAGCTGTCGAGCTTTCAGCTGGAAACCACCGCCCAGTTGAACGCCGCCGTGGCCACAGTGCTGAACGTCAGCGAAGACCATATGGACCGTTACAGCGGCCTGCCGGCTTATCACCAGGCCAAGCACCGGATCTTTCGTGGCGCCAAGCATGTGGTGATCAATCGCCAGGATGCGCTGTCGCGGCC
>JAURXE010000032.1 GCA_030654635.1 Pseudomonas sp. | reverse complement strand
TGGGCGCCATCCTCAACGAAGGCGGCTTGGTTCGTGAAGCCATCGGTCGCATCCAGGTGCGTGAGAGCTTCAGCCTGGTTGAGCTGCCGGAAGACGGTCTGGAGCGCTTGCTGACCAAGCTGAAGGACACTCGTGTTGCCGGTAAGCAGTTGAAGCTGCGTCGTTATCGCGAAGATTGATCGGTAGTTTCTACTGATTAAAAAAAGCCCCGCCTAGTGCGGGGCTTTTGCGTTGTGGCGGGCTTATATGTTGTTGCAAGGCTCCGCTAATCGAAACGGTAGATATCCATGCCGAGGGCGCCGAGGGTGAAACCTTGATGCACCAGGCTGAAGTGCTGACCGGCGCCTTGGGCGAAGAACAATGGCAGCAGGTGTTCGGCGCTCGGGTGGTTGCGCCGCGCCTGCGGTGCCAGGCGCAGGTAATCCTGTAGCGCCGCTGCGTCGCTCTGTTCAAGTTGCTCCACCACCCAATCGCGGAAGGCTTTGGCCCAAGGGGTGACCACCTCGGGGCCGGCTTGCCAATCCAGCTCGCCAAGGTTGTGGGTGATACTGCCGGAGCCGATCAGCAGCACTCCTTGCTCGCGCAAGCTGGCCAGCGCCTGACCGATGCGGGTTTGCAGGGCCGGGCCAAGCTGGCTAGGCAACGACAGCTGCACCACCGGTATATCGGCCTGCGGATACATCAGCGACAACGGCACCCAGGCGCCGTGATCCAGTGGGCGTTCGGGGTCGAGTTGTGCGGCGAGTCCGGCATCCTTGAGCAGTGCAACGACTTGGGCGGCCAGTTCTGGCTGGCCGGGCGCCGGGTAGTGGATTTGATAGAGTGCTCGCGGGAAACCCTGAAAGTCGTGCCAAGTGCTGGGTTTTGCGGCGCTAGTGACCCGCAGATTCGGGTTCTCCCAGTGCGCCGAGACCACCAAGATGGCCTTGGGTTTGGGCAGCTCTGCGGCTAGCCGGGCTAAAGCCGGGCCGCTGGCGCCGGGTTCGAGGGCGAGCATTGGTGAGCCGTGGGAGATGAAAATACTGGGTAACATGGGCGACTCCTGATACGCGATAAGGCTATCTTCGGCGCTGGAAATATCGAAATC
>JAURXE010000024.1 GCA_030654635.1 Pseudomonas sp. | reverse complement strand
CTCGATTGCCCGCGCACCGTCGAGCAGTTGACGCTGTTTAATGCCGCGCGGGAAGGCCTGGCTAACGAGATCAGTCTGCGTAATTCGCCGGCCATTCTCGGCTGGCCCCAAGTGGTTTCGGCCGAGCCTGCCAGTGATTGGGTGCGTCCCGGCATCATGCTCTACGGCGCCACGCCGTTCGGCGAGCCGCACGCCTTGGCCGCGCAACTGCAGCCGGTAATGACCCTGGAATCGAAAGTCATCAGTGTGCGCGAACTGGCTGCCGGCGAGCCGGTGGGTTACGCCGCCAGCTTTGTCACCGAACGGCCGAGCCGGGTCGGGGTGGTCGCCATGGGTTATGCCGACGGCTACCCGCGCCACGCGCCAAGCGGCACGCCGGTCAGTATTGACGGCGCGCCTGGGCGTTTGATCGGGCGGGTGTCGATGGACATGCTCTGCGTCGATTTGACCGATTTACCCGCCGCCGGGCTGGGCAGTCGGGTCGAGTTGTGGGGCAAACAAGTGCTCGCCAGCGAGGTGGCAGCGCGGGCGCAGACCATTCCTTATCAGATTTTTTGCAATCTGCGCCGGGTGCCGCGCGTCTATTCCGGGCGTTGATCTGCAGCTGAGCGGAATCCGCATCTGAAGTGTTGTAAATACTGAACACTGTTGCCATGATAGCGGCACTTTTCGCTCCCGCTATAGAGGTACACCAACATTGGACGTCGGTATTCGACTGCAGACCATTCGCAAGCTCAAGGGCCTTTCCCAGCGTGAACTCGCCAAACGGGCAGGGGTTACCAATAGCACCATCTCGATGATCGAGAAAAACAGCGTCAGCCCCTCGATCAGTTCGCTGAAGAAAGTGCTCGGTGGCATTCCAATGTCGATGGTCGAGTTCTTTGCCAGTGAGTCAGACGACGATGATGCCGTGCAAATCGTCTACAAAGCCGACGAGTTGCTGGAGTTGTCCAGCGGCGCGGTGAGCATGAAACTGGTCGGCAAGGGCCATCAGGTGCGGGCCTTGTCGTTTCTCGATGAGACTTATCCGCCAGCCGCCGATACCGGTGCCGAGATGCTCAATCACATTGGTGAAGAAGCAGGTGTATTGGTTGAAGGCCGGCTAGAACTGACGGTGGGCAGCGAAGTGTTTATCCTCGAGCCGGGCGACAGCTACTATTTCGAGAGCAGCAAACCCCATCGCTTTCGCAATCCGTTCGACCAGCCTGCACGGCTGATCAGCGCCACGACTCCGGCGAACTTCTAAAAACCGACTCATTATCGACTGCGCCTAGCCTGATCTGAGTGCGCACCGATCTTGAGTTGGTTTTACTTTTTTTGAGCCGTTGCCAGCGAAATA
>JAURXE010000252.1 GCA_030654635.1 Pseudomonas sp. | reverse complement strand
TCGAGAATCTCGGCGGCATTGCGGCCTTGCGGGTTGAAGGCGCTGTCGGCCACTTCGCTGCTGATGCCGATCAACTGGCGCAAGGTGGCGCGCTCGCGGACGATCTGCGCATACGCCTTGATGTTGGCCACCGAGGGGGTGTTCTTGGCCAACTCGCCGAGATAGGCCAGGCCGCCGGTTTGCGCGGTCTGGCCTTCCTTGTCGAGCATCTCCGACAGGGTCACAACGTCGAACGGCTGGTTGTGGTCGGCCAACTTGGCGATTGCACGGAAAATCAGCCGATGGTCATGGCGATAGAAATCGCCATCGGAAACCTGATCCAGCACCCGCTCCCAGGCGTCGTTATCCAGCATCAAGCCGCCCAGCACGGCCTGTTCGGCCTCGATGGAGTGCGGCGGCACCTTGAGTGCGGCTGTTTGCAGATCGTACTGCTCTGGGGCGGCGATAGTGTTCATGGTTTCCCGCAAATTCTGGTGCTGCACAAAGACAAAAGGCACGTCATCGTTTTCACAATGACGTGCCCAATGTTAGCGAGCCGGCGCTTGCGCGCAAGCTCACGGCGACGCTTAGCCGGCTACTACGATCACACGGACGGTAGCTTCAACGTCGGTGTGCAAGTGCACAGCAACGTCGTATTCGCCAGTAGCGCGAATAGTGCCATTCGGCAGACGCACTTCACTCTTAGCCACTTCAACGCCAGAGGCGGTCAGGGCGTCAGCAATGTCGTGAGTACCGATGGAACCGAACAGCTTGCCCTCATCACCAGCGGTAGCGGTGATGGTGACTTCCAACTCAGCCAGTTGAGCAGCGCGAGATTCGGCGCAAGCCTTCTTCTCAGCAGCAGCTTTTTCCAACTCGGCGCGGCGCACTTCAAACGCAGCCACGTTGGCGGCGGTTGCAGCGGTAGCCTTGCGTTGTGGCAGCAAGTAGTTACGACCGTAACCGGCCTTAACATTCACTTTATCGCCCAGGTTGCCCAGGTTGGCGATTTTTTCCAGCAGGATAATTTCCATTTGGTTCAAACCTCTTTAACTTTTAACCTTCACCGTTCGCAGGGCCGGCGCCATTTTTGCGCGCCAGACGACCACGAAAATCAAACAGACTGTCAACCACAGCCAAAAGACAGATCAAGTTCCCGAGTAGCAACACAGCGATATACAGGCCGATTTTCCAGAAACTGGAAAGCCGCTTCATTTCAATCAGACCATGCCCTAAGGCTAATCCGGCGAAAAACAGCGGCACCATGCAGATCGGTGCCAATACTGCGGCCGGCACTCCCAGCTGCGGCGTTAAAAGAACGCCTGCCAGTAGGGGTAACGCCACTGTCGACGGTAAACGCACCGCCCGAAACTCTTGACCGAAGCCGCCAGGGTTGTACAAGGCTGCTTGCCAGTACCGCGCCAGCACCAGACAAAGTACGCACGTCACCTGCAATGAGGAGGCGAGCAAACCAGTCACGGTTGCATTCAACGATTCTTGCAAGCTGGCCATTTGCTCAGCCGGCACCTTGCTCTCCGCTGCAAACTGCTGAAGTACTTGGCGAACAGCGTCCGCCAGTGCCGCAATCAATTCTGCAGAAGTAGCCCAAAGCACCAGCGCAAACAGCACGCCCAGTACAACACTGGCCAACAACACCCAAGTCCAGGAATCACTGACGCGTAACACCTGCGCCAATGTCAGTGTGCCGAGCATGATCAGCAGAATGCTCGGATCACCGAGAAACCACCAAAACACCGCCGGCAACAACGCCCAGATAACAATCGGGAAAGCGTCATTCATGCCACGCCTGAGCAGCACTAGGCTGCCCGCTGCGGCACTTAACCAGAACAACAGCGGCAATGCCGCCGAACCCACCACCGCTAGGGTGGCCTGCATGCGGCCGCGCATAATGAACTCTGCCAGGGCACGCATGCGATCTATCCTTTACTGCTTGTCAACTGCCTGGTCTTAGCGGCCGTGGCTGTCGGTGTAAGGCAACAGGGCCAGGAAGCGGGCGCGCTTGATAGCGGTAGCCAGCTGACGCTGATAACGAGCCTTAGTACCGGTGATACGGCTAGGAACGATTTTGCCGGTTTCAGATACATAAGCTTTCAGAGTGTTGAGATCTTTGTAATCGATCTCTTTCACTTCTTCAGCAGTGAAACGGCAGAACTTACGACGACGGAAGAAACGTGCCATGAGAGTGGCTCCTCAATAGATCCGTGGATTACTCGTCAGCGTGGTCGCTGTCGCTGTCATCACTGTCATCGCCATGGGCGGATTCAGAGCCTTCAGGACGGTCACGACGTTCGCGGCGCTCGCTACGATTTTCCTCAGCCTTGAGCATCTCGGACTGGTCGATAACGGCCTCGTCGCGACGGATGACCAGGTTACGGATCACGGCATCGTTGTAACGGAAGTTGTCTTCCAGCTCAGCCAAGGCTTTGCCGGTGCATTCAACGTTCAGCATCACGTAGTGAGCCTTGTGAACATTGTTGATTGCATAGGCCAGTTGACGACGGCCCCAATCTTCCAGGCGGTGAATTTTGCCGCCGTCTTCTTCGATCAGCTTGGTATAACGCTCAACCATGCCGCCGACTTGTTCGCTTTGGTCCGGGTGAACCAAAAAGATGATTTCGTAATGACGCATAAATGCTCCTTACGGGTTTAGCCTGCCACCAGAGCGGTCAGACAAGGAGTGAATAACACTGTGTGTCTTGCCCATCAGTAAGATGCAAAAGCACCTCAGCCGACGACAAGGCCGGCAATTCTAGAGAAGCCGCCAGCCATGCGCAAGGTAATTGGTGATTATTTGATCAATCGAGACTGACCGGGCCGAAACACCCAAGGGCGCCGACCCGGCCACTTACGGAGGGTTACTTCGGCGCTTTGGCGCGGCGCTGACGCAGCACTTCAAACAGGCAGACGCCGGTGGCCACCGAGACGTTGAGACTGCTGACGCTGCCCGCCATCGGCAGGTGCACCAGATAATCGCAGTGTTCGCGGGTCAGGCGGCGCATGCCCTTGCCCTCGGCGCCCATGACCAGCACGGTTGGCCCGGTCATGTCCTGCTGATAAATCTCCACCTCAGCCTCGCCAGCCGTGCCGACGATCCACAGACCGCGCTGCTGGAGCTTCTCAAGAGTGCGCGCCAAGTTAGTGACCGCCACCAAGGGAATCACCTCGGCAGCGCCACAGGCAACCTTGCGCACTGCGGGCGTCAGGGTGGCCGACTTGTCCTTGGGCACAATCACCGCCAGCGCACCGGCCGCATCGGCGGAACGCAAGCAAGCGCCAAGGTTATGCGGGTCGGTTACCCCGTCCAGCACCAACAGCAAGGGCGGACCTTCGGCGCGATCAAGCAACTCCTCAAGCATCGCCTCGCCCCACACCTGGCTAGGGCTAACTTCAGCCACCACGCCCTGGTGCACGCCATCCACCCAAGCATCCAGCTCGCGACGCTCGGCCTGACCCACCGGCACCCGCGATTGCGCAGCCAGATCGACCAGCACCTTAACGCGTGGATCGTTACGATTCTCCGCCAGCCAGACTTGCTTAACTCTTTTGGGGTGATGACGTAGCAGCGCCTCTACGGCGTGCACGCCGTAGATCTTCTCCAGAGCACTCATGGCTTAGCCTTAGGTTTACGCGCCGCACCAGACTTGGCCGGGCCTTTGCGATGACT
>JAURXE010000251.1 GCA_030654635.1 Pseudomonas sp. | reverse complement strand
TCGAGAATGAACTCAAACAGCATCGATACCAGGTTGATCACATCCTCATCAACCTCGCCGACTACCCGAGCCTTACCACTTTTCGCGCTGGCACGACCGAGCAACTGCTCCAATTGATCACGTAGACCGTTCTCATCGGCTACCGCACCGACTTGCTCAGGCAGACGCTGCTGCATAAGCGTCAGCAAACGTAATAGATCATTACTGGAGATCGGCACCGCGCCGGCAGGCAGTTCCCGGGCAGGCATACCGGAGCCGCGCACTTGGGCCAGCAACTCTTGCAAAACACCAAAGACCTCATGCATTCCGTCTTCGCTGTAGCTGCCAGCATCACCGCTCATGGCGGCCTCAGCGCCCGCTTCACGAGTGCCGCGAGTTGCCGCAGCACGGCCCGACGTGCGCCGCGGCGGCGCCGATTGCAGCTCAGGCAGCACACCGGCAGTAATCAGCAGTTGGTTGACCTCGGCATATAACTGGTCGAGATCGGCCAACACATACTTCTCAAACAACTTGAAGATAATCAGCTTAACCTTGATCTCCACACCCAAGCTGCGGCAGGCATCCAAGAAACCTGCGCACAACTCACGCGGTCCGAGCGGATTGGTCTTATCTTCGATTTTTTTACTGACCAGCGCATTCAAGCGCGCGGTTAGGTGGCCCAGGGCAACGCTATCGCGACCCAGTACCTTGGAGACCATACCGTCTAACGCCACGGTCTCTTCCAAATCATCTTCTTGAACCAGCGACAGGCCTTCGAAAGAAACCGCATCAAGCTGCGGCGGCTTACCGATCTCGTATTGATTCAGAACGGCAAAAGACTCAAAAATTTTCTGCAAAAAGCCACGCTCGATATTTTTGCGCTTTAGACGCAAATCTCGCATGGCTTCAAAAAAGGCATTTTGCTCAGCGTTGCTCACCGCCCGATCGGCCATTTCAAACAGCGAGTCGTCGGCGTTATCAAACAAACCCTGCAAGGCCTGCTTGAGCTGTGCTGCAGCTTTGTCACGCACTTGCGTCAGTGCCACGGGCAGTCTTCCTACCGGCGAAATGGGCGGGTGCACAGGGGCAACCTTATTCAGGCGCACCACTTTAGCATCGGTCATTACGAGTCTCCCGCAGGCGACCCCTCTCGGGCTACACGGCCTGCAATGCATTCACTGAGCGCTATCCATAACGTCAAATGGCCCGGCATAACGTCAAAGGCCTGGCGTCAGAACTAACTAATAACATCATTATAGGGATAGGCCTGTGACTACCAAGGCGCTTTAACCCCTAGACATGACCCATGTCACAGATGCGCCCTTGCAGCCTCCCAGCGGTAACTCGCGCGCGACCAACGCACCTTATCTGTCTAGCAGAAAGCTATGCAATGCACACGGCATTCACTGCATCCGACCAGCGCAGCCCCTATAATCGGCCGATCTTGAATGCGGAGCCCGTCATGCCCAACCTGATTCTTGCTGATCTGAGCCGTGAAATCAGCGCCAACGTCGAAATTGCCCTGCGCGAAGACCTCGGCAGCGGCGACATCACCGCACAACTGATCAGTGCCGAGCGTCACGCCACAGCGCGCATCATCAGCCGCGATGCTGCCGTTATTTGCGGCACCGCCTGGGTAGACGAAGTGTTCCGCCAACTCGACCCGCGCGTAGCGGTGCAATGGCAGGTACGTGACGGCGAGCGCGTCAGCCCCAACCAAGTCTTGTTTACCCTCGACGGCCCGGCACGAGCCCTGCTGAGCGGCGAGCGC
>JAURXE010000005.1 GCA_030654635.1 Pseudomonas sp. | reverse complement strand
GCCTACCTGTAGTTGTAGGAGCGGATTTATCCGCGAAGCAAGCGCAAGCACGCTGACAACCCTGCAGGGCCACAGCCATAGGCCGCCATTCCGCCGCTCAATAAGCCCGCGCCGGGCTTTAGTCGCGGCGCCAAGCTCGCTAGGGTAATGGCTTGGCCCATCCACTCCCTGGGAGTTGCTTATGCATCACTATTTCAGCCTGCAAGGCCGTACCGCGCTGGTCACCGGCGGCACCCGTGGCATCGGCAAGATGATTGCCCGTGGTTTTCTCGAAGCCGGCGCGCGGGTATTTATCTGCGCCCGTAACGCCCAAAGCTGCGCCGAGGTGGCCGCCGAACTGGCCCCGCTGGGCGACTGTCAGTGGATCGCCGCCGACCTCTCCACCGAAGAAGGCGCCAAGGCGCTGGCCAACGAGCTGGCGGGCAAAATCGACCAACTGGATATTCTGGTCAACAACGCCGGCACCACCTGGGGCGCGCCGCTGGAGAGCTACCCGGTCAAAGGCTGGGAAAAGGTCATGCAGCTCAACGTCACCTCGGTGTTCAGCTGCATCCAGCAATTGCTGCCGCTGCTGCGCAAAGCCGGCTCATCGCAGAGCCCGGCGCGGGTGATCAATATCGGCTCGGTGGCCGGCATCAGCGCCATGAGCGAACAGGCCTACGCCTACGGCCCGAGCAAAGCCGCCCTGCACCAACTGTCGCGGATGCTGGCCAAAGAGCTGGTGAGCCAACAGATCAACGTCAACGTCATAGCTCCGGGGCGCTTCCCCAGCAAAATGACCCAATTTATCGCCGAGGATGCCGCAGCCTTAGCCGAAGACACCGCGCACATCCCCATGCAGCGCTGGGGCCGCGAAGACGAAATGAGCGCCCTCGCCGTCAGCCTGGCCAGCACCGCCGGCGCCTATATCACCGGCGCCATCATCCCGATTGACGGTGGCTTTCACCTCTAAAAGCCGATTCCTCAGTTCACGCTCAGCCCTCGCCGGCATTCTGCGAGTAAGCTGGGCCCTCCTGACTGACAGCGAAGCCATCATGCAAGAAGCCCTAAGGCAAAAAATCATCCGGGTCTGCAACGACAAAATCCACAGCAAGGGACCAAACGTCGGCCTGTCCTTCTATGCTTTTTTCGCCAACAAAAACGACAACCCGCAACTGCTGATGGAAGCCGCCCAGTGGTGGATACAAACCCACCAACTGGATCACTTCGAGAAGGCCGTGAAGATTAAGGCCATGGTTGAGGGGATGGAGCGGGGTTAGCCAAGTGGGCTGGATTGAGGCGGGCTACCCATGTTCGACTACTCCATGTCTGGTGAGACTTGAAGTGTAGACGACATAATTATGGAGGAAGAACGCCGAGTCTTAGCGGCTCAGCATCCCTTTTAGCTTCCCATCCGGCTAGCAAATCGGTGGGTTGGAGGGTGGTCGCTGAGAGGCTTGCCGGAGGTAGATCGGAGGGCGTAACTGGAGGCGCTTGAGTAGTACAAATGAGTAGTACAACCCGAAATGCAAAACGCCCGTAACTCGTTGAAGATACAGGCGTTTCATATATGGCGGTGAAGGAGAGATTCGAACTCTCGATACGATTTCTCGTATACACACTTTCCAGGCGTGCTCCTTAAGCCGCTCGGACACTTCACCGTACTCGACAAAGCGGGTCTGTCGAGGCGCGCTAATGTAGTCGAACGAGATCTTTAAGGCAAAAGGTTTTTTCAGGCGTTTCATATTGTTATGGCGTAAAGCCGGCGCTGCGGGGCCGTGTCGGCGCGGCGTAAAGCGCTCGGCGCGGGGGTTTG
>JAURXE010000786.1 GCA_030654635.1 Pseudomonas sp. | reverse complement strand
GCAGTGTACGAGCTGTACATGAGCATTTGATTCGCTTTGCTCACCCCTCCGGGGCCGCGCTGAAGCGCGTTCAACGCTTCGCTTTTGTGAGGCTGATTTCAACGCCGTATAGCCTAGCGCAGTAGTTTTTAAACGGTCTGTTAGCGCTGCGGCGTCGGAGGAAACTCTAGATGCAGGCGGCCGAGCTGGGCGTCTTTGTCTTCCCAGAGTTGATTAACCCACTGCTGGAACTCAAGCTTGTAGCCGTCGTCCTGGTCGTAGTTCTTGCCGATAAACTGCTTGGGGATTTCGACCTGCTCGAAGCGCACCACCACCCGCTGCAAGCGCCCGCAGAGCAAGTCCCAGAAAGTTGGGGTGCCGTTGGGGTAGTGAATGGTGACGTTGAGCATGGACGCCAGTTGTTCGCCCATGGCGTCCAGTACGAAGGCAATGCCGCCGGCCTTGGGCTTGAGCAGGTAGGTGAAAGGGGAGTTCTGCTGCGCCTGTTTGGCCGCCGTCATGCGCGTGCCTTCGAGAAAATTGAACACCGACACGGGGTTGGTTTTGTAACGCTCGCAGGCCTTGCGTGTGGTAGCCATGTCCTGGCCACGTTTTTCCGGGTGCTTGGCCAGGTACTGCTTGCTGAAGCGCTTCATAAAAGGGAATTCCAGTGCCCACCAGCACAGGCCAATCACCGGCACCCAGATCAGCTGTTGTTTGAGAAAGAACTTCAGAAACGGCGCCCGGCGATTGAGCAAGTGCTGCAGGATCAGAATATCGACCCAAGTTTGGTGGTTGCTGGTGACCAGGTACGAGTCGCGCAGGTTGACCTTTTCCAGCCCCTGAACGTCCCACTGAATCGGTTGCACCAAGTACATCCAGGCACTGTTGACCGAGATCCAGGCATTGGCGGAGGCGTGCACGGCGTGGTTGATTACCCGGCGTGCGGCCTGGAACGGCAAAACTGCCTTGAACAGCGCACCGATAAACAGCGGCCAGCAGAAAATCAGGGTGTTGAGCGCCAGCGTCACGCTGGCCAGTACGCCGCGCAGCGGCCCTGGAAGAAAACCTAGCATTGAGTTAAACCTTTGAAGTTCGGCGTCTAAGCGCCCTGAATCGGTCAGAGTTTACGCAGCAGTAGTGCCACAAGCTAAAACGTCGCACAGATTAACCCTTGCCGGCGGAGCTGCAAACCTGTCGCCGGTATGGTTGCGCTAGATTGGCGTAAATGCCGGCATGGTTAGCGGCTTTACTCGGTTTTCTCCGACATATTCGCTGCCTGCACGGCTGTCAGGGCGATGGTGTAGACGATGTCGTCGACCAGTGCGCCGCGGGACAGGTCGTTCACCGGTTTGCGCAAACCTTGCAGCATGGGACCAACGCTGACGCAGTCGGCGCTGCGTTGCACCGCCTTGTAGGTGGTGTTGCCGGTATTCAGGTCGGGGAAGATAAACACCGTGGCGCGGCCGGCCACTGGGCTGTTAGGGGCTTTTTGCTGGCCGACACTGGCAATCGCGGCGGCGTCGTACTGCAGTGGGCCGTCGATCAGCAACTGTGGCTGGCGCTCGCGGGCCAGGCGGGTGGCTTCACGGACTTTCTCCACGTCGCTGCCGGTGCCGGAGTCGCCGGTGGAGTAGCTGATCATCGCCACCCGTGGCTCGATGCCGAAAGCCGTGGCGGACGCGGCACTTTGCAGGGCGATTTCCGCCAGTTCGGCGGCGTTCGGGTCGGGGTTCACCGCGCAATCGCCGTAGACCACTACCTGGTCGGGCAGCAGCATGAAAAACACCGAAGACACCAGTTGGTAGCCCGGCGCGGTTTTGATCAGCTGCAGCGCCGGGCGAATGGTGTTAGCGGTGGTGTGGATGGCGCCGGAGACCAGGCCGTCCACTTCATCCAGCGCCAGCATCATGGTGCCTAGCACCACCGAGTCCTCCAGCTGTTGCTCGGCCATCGGTGCATTCAGATTCTTGCCTTTGCGCAGCTCCACCATCGGTGCCACGTAGCGCGGGCGAACTAGCTCGGGGTCGAGAACTTCCAGGCCCTCAGGCAACTCAATGCCCAGGGCCTTGGCGACGGCGTGCACTTCAGCCGGATTGCCGAGCAGCACGCAGCGGGCAATGCCACGGTTTTGGCAGATGACTGCGGCCTGGATGGTGCGCGGCTCACAGCCTTCGGGCAGGACGATGCGCAGGTTGGCCGCTTGCGCCTGTTTAACCAAGTGATAGCGAAACGCGGCCGGCGAGAGGTGTGGTTCGCGGGGGCTGCCGCAGCGCAGGCGCAGCCATTCGTGGTCGATATGGCTGGCGACAAACTCGGTGACCAGCTCGGCGCGCTCGCGGTCATCGATGGGGATTTCTTGGTTCATTCGATTGAGGTTGGTGGCAGTGTCGTAGGAGTTGCTTGCCACCGTCAGCACCGGCAGCCCGGCGTTTAGCGCACCCTGACAAAGCTCCATGATCCGTGGGTCAGGGGCGAAGTCGCTGCACAGCAGCAAGCCGGCCAGTGGCACGCCGTTCATGCTGGCGAGGCTCGCGGCCAGGATAATGTCATCGCGGTCCCCCGGCGTCACTACCAGCACGCCGGGTTTGAGCAGTTGCACGGTATTGGGCACGGCGCGGGCGCACAGCACGATTTGCTGCACCCGGCGTTGTTCATAGTCACCGGCGTTAAATACTTGGGCTCCGAGCAAATCGGCCACGTCGCGGGTGCGTGGGGCGTTAAGTTGGCTCTGCCAGGGGATGCTGCCGAGCAGGCGCAGCGGTGCGCCGCCTTGCAGGCTGGCGAGTTCCGGCAAACGCCGGGTGAACTCGGCGACGGCGCCTTCGTAGCGGACTTTATTGAGGATCACCCCCAGCACTTTCGGGGCTTTGGCGCCGCCAAACATCTGCATCAGAATTTCGATACGGTCGAACAGTTCGGTGAGGTTTTCCGACTCGGCGGCCGAGACCAGAATCACCTCGGCATCTAGGCTTTTGGCCAGGTGCTGGTTGATCTGCCCGGCGTAACTGGCCTGGCGGGTTTGCACCATGCCCTCGACTATTACCACGTCGTGGCCAGCCGCGGCTTGCTGGTGCAGGTTGATGATTTCCTCCAGCAGCTCATCCAGCTGGCCATCGCCCAGGCGCCGCTCAACATAGGCACGCTCCAGCGGTGTGGGCGATTTTAAACCGTGGGTGCGGGCGATCAGCTCGCTGGAGCGCTCGGGGCCTGAGTCGCCGGAGTGCTGCTGGGCAATCGGTTTGCAAAAGCCGACCTTCAAGCCGGCCAGCTCTAACGCCCGCACCAGCCCGAGGCTAATGGAAGTCAGGCCAACGCCAAAGCCGGTGGGTACGATTAGAAAGGTATGCATGGTTAATCCTTGTAAACGTTAAATAGCGGCTGGCATTGCTTATGTAGCGTTGCCAGCCGGCGTATGTCTGGTCTATTGCAGCGCTGCGGCTGGGCTAATAGCCGCGAGGGTATCCAGGGCGATTTGCCGTTCTTCATTGGTGGCAATCACCAGCACCCGTGGATGGCCGGCGCGCTGGATCGGCCCACTGTTACCACCGACGCAGGCGAGGTTGGCGGCGGGGTCCAGTTGCAGGTTGAGCAGTTGTAAATGCTCGAGGGTTTTACTGCGCACCAGGGCTGAGTTTTCACCAATGCCACCGGTAAAAATCAGCCCGTCCAGCCGCGGCAGG
>JAURXE010000784.1 GCA_030654635.1 Pseudomonas sp. | reverse complement strand
CCCTACGGGCAAGTTTATAACCAGACCCAATACCGCAACGTCACCCAGGGCTTTTATGTCACCGCCAGCCTGACCGGCGACATTGTGCATGTCAGCATCAGCAGCAATAACGACAAGCTCAGCCAGTCGCAATCCGGCGCTATCGACATCCAGAGCACCGACACCCGCGTCAGTGGGCGGCTGGGGGAATGGATCAGCGTTGGTGGCGTTAACCAGCAAAGCCAAGGCGATCAGCACGGCTTCCTGCAAAAACACAGCACAGAAGGCAGCCAAGACATGAGCATGCGCCTAAAAGTCGAAGCCCTGGATTAGACGCAACCGACTGACTGGCGAGTCATGCAAGCTGCATATGTAGTGCCCGCGAATAGCACTACAAAAAATTTGACGAAGGGATTTTCCAGGCGCATCATTGCGCCGCTCCCGCTAACTTGGGGTCCTGTTAAGGGCCTCTAGAACGTCGCCGAAACACCTTTCGGAACGCTCTATGTCTTAACCGCCCACAAGGCAGTTCGATGAGGTTGCGACTGGAACGAAGTTGTCCTGAGGGACGGGGAAGCGTTTAACGAACTAGCCTAACTTTGCAGCTCTTGGTCATCGCTCACCGGCAGATTACACGCCCTAAGCCTTAACTATTGCGGCGCGAAGCACAGCCTAATTCGCATCGTCACCCTCCTCTTAGAGACAATCTCTTTTCGGTCTAGATCTCGACGTACTGTGGTGAGCCTTACACAAGAGCCATTGGGTTTTTGGGTAGGAAAAGTCGGCGCTCAACCAAACACATACTTTGAAGGATTGACCATGTCAGCTTATCAAAACGATATCAAAGCCGTTGCCGTCCTGAAAGAACAAGCAGGCAGCAGCTGGAACGCTATCAGCCCTGAATACGTCGCTCGCATGCGCGCCCAGAACCGCTTCAAAACCGGTCTGGAAATCGCTCAGTACACTGCTGACATCATGCGTAAAGACATGGCCGACTACGACGCCGACTCTTCTGTCTACACTCAGTCGCTGGGCTGCTGGCACGGCTTCATCGGCCAGCAAAAGCTGATCGCAATCAAAAAGCACCTGAAAACCACTGACAAGCGCTACCTCTACCTGTCGGGCTGGATGGTTGCTGCTCTGCGTTCGGATTTCGGTCCGCTGCCAGACCAGTCCATGCACGAGAAAACCTCGGTTTCCAGCCTGATTGAAGAGCTGTACACCTTTCTGCGTCAGGCTGATGCCCGCGAACTGGACCTGCTGTTCAGTGGTCTGGACGCTGCCCGCGCTGCCGGCGACAAAGTAAAAGCAGACGAAATCCAGGCTCAGATTGACGGCTACGAAACTCACGTAGTGCCAATCATCGCCGATATCGACGCTGGTTTCGGCAACCCAGAAGCCACCTACTTGCTGGCCAAGAAGATGATCGAAGCGGGTGCCTGCTGCATCCAAATCGAAAACCAAGTTTCTGACGAGAAGCAGTGCGGCCACCAAGACGGTAAAGTTACCGTGCCACACATCGACTTCATCGCCAAGATCAATGCTGTTCGCTACGCATTCCTTGAGCTGGGCATCGACAACGGCGTGATCGTTGCGCGTACCGACTCCCTGGGTGCCGGCCTGACCAAGCAAATCGCCGTTACCAACACCCCTGGCGATTTGGGCGACCAATACAACTCCTTCCTAGATTGCGACGAAGTCTCTGCTGCCGACCTGAACAACGGCGACGTAGTTCTGAACCGTGGCGGCAAGCTGCTGCGTCCTAAGCGTCTGCCGTCCAACCTGTTCCAGTTCCGTGCTGGTACCGGTGAAGCACGTTGCGTGCTGGACAGCATCACCTCGCTGCAACACGGCGCTGACCTGCTGTGGATCGAAACCGAGAAGCCACACGTTGGCCAGATCGCCGAAATGGTTAACGAAATCCGCAAGGTTATCCCGAACGCCAAGCTGGTTTACAACAACAGCCCATCGTTCAACTGGACCTTGAACTTCCGTCAGCAAATGTTCGACATCATGGCTGGCGAAGGCAAAGACGTTTCTGCCTACGACCGCGCCAAGTTGATGAGCGTTGATTACGATGAAACTGACTTGGCCGCCCGCGCCGACGAAATGATTCGTACCTTCCAGCGCGATGCTTCCGCTAAGGCCGGTATTTTCCACCACCTGATTACCCTGCCGACTTACCACACCGCCGCGCTGTCTACCGACAACCTGGCCAAAGGTTACTTCGCAGACCAAGGCATGCTGGCCTATGTGAAAGGCGTTCAGCGTCAGGAGATCCGTCAAGGTATCGCCTGCGTTAAGCACCAGAACATGTCCGGCTCCGACATCGGTGACGCACACAAAGAGTACTTCGCTGGCGAAGCAGCTCTGAAGGCCGGCGGCAAAGACAACACCATGAACCAGTTCAGCTAATAGCCACTGGCTCGCCGAACCCGAGCTAACGCTTAGGTTCGACAGGTTGTCCCAACAAACCCCAGTAGCGATACTGGGGTTTGTTTTTTTATGCGCGAATCACCGCCAGCCCAAGCAGATTCCACTCCAAAAGCCCACCCACCCTGCATCCCCTCCTCCAGCCACCTACTACCTCGTATATATTCTCGACAGAAACAGTCAACTGCTGGCTATTCGATTAAGGGCGGATATGCTTAGCGAAAACCGCGAGTGCCACACCGCTGTGGGGGCCGCGGCATACTCATACGACTAAAAGCCTACAAACTACCTACTTAGAAAAATTTACTTACAGGCGGTTGCACGAGTAGAATTGCGAAAATTTTTGACGACCTGTTTTCGTTACGCTACAGACAGTTACAGCATTTTTGCAATGTCGCATGCAACAACGAGCAGAGTCGCGAGGACAGCAAGATGAACGAAGCCACAGGTTTATTGGCCCACAACTGGGCATTCGCATTATTTTTATTGGGCGTGTTTGGCCTGATCGCTTTTATGCTCGGCGTCTCCAGCCTGCTAGGCAGCAAGGCGTTTGGGCGCAGCAAAAACGAGCCCTTCGAATCGGGCATGTTGCCCACTGGCACTGCGCGCCTGCGCATGTCGGCAAAATTCTATCTGGTCGCGATGCTCTTCGTGATCTTCGACGTTGAAGCCTTATTTCTCTTCGCCTGGTCGGTATCTGTTCGCGAAAGCGGGTGGGCCGGCTTTATAGAAGCTACTCTTTTTATAGCAATTCTGTTGGCTGGCCTTGTCTACCTATGGCGTATCGGTGCTCTTGACTGGGCTCCCGAGAGTCGCCGCAAGCGGCAAGCAAAGCTAAAACAATGAGGCTTTGGCGATGCAATATAAACTCACCAAGATCGACCCGGACGCGCCTAATGAGCAGTATCCGATCGGCGATCGGGAGATGGTTCCTGATCCGCTAGAAGGCCAGGTCCACCGCAATATCTACATGGGCAAACTGCAAGACGTGCTGAATACGACAGTCAACTGGGGGCGTAAGAACTCTCTCTGGCCGTATAACTTCGGCCTGTCGTGCTGCTATGTGGAAATGACCACCGCCTTTACGGCCCCCCATGACATCGCCCGTTTTGGCGCCGAAGTGATTCGTGCGTCACCACGCCAAGCCGATTTCATGGTGATTGCCGGCACCTGCTTTATCAAGATGGCACCGATTATTCAACGCCTCTATGAGCAGATGCTGGAGCCAAAATGGGTCATATCCATGGGTGCCTGTGCAAACTCTGGCGGCATGTACGACATCTATTCAGTCGTGCAAGGGGTGGATAAATTTCTCCCTGTAGACGTTTATGTACCCGGCTGCCCACCACGCCCCGAGGCTTTTCTGCAGGCATTGATGCTGTTGCAAGAGTCGATTGGCCAAGAACGCCGCCCGCTGTCTTGGGTGGTCGGTGAGCAAGGCGTGTACCGCGCGGATATGCCATCGCAAAAAGAGCAGCGCCGCGAGCAGCGTATTGCTGTCACTAACCTACGCAGCCCCGACGAAGTCTGATTACGGTCTTTAGCTAAAGCCCCCTCTCATTCTTTACGTTGATAGATAGCGACCGAGACTATGACTGCAGACACCGCTCTGTACATCCCGCCTTATAAGGCTGACGACCAAAATGTGGTTGTCGAACTGAACTCGCGCTTTGGCGCCGAGAGTTTCACTGTGCAGTCGACCCGCACCGGCATGCCGGTATTGTGGGTGGCGCGTGCACGACTGATTGAGGTGCTGACTTTTCTGCGTCAGCTGCCCAAGCCCTACGTCATGCTCTATGACCTGCACGGTGTCGACGAGCGCCTGCGCACCCAGCGCCGAGGCCTGCCAAATGCCGATTTCAGCGTGTTTTACCACCTGCTGTCGATCGAACGTAACAGCGATGTGATGATCAAGGTGGCCTTGTCGGAAAGCGACCTGAGCCTGCCGACCTGTACCTCGATCTGGCCGAATGCCAATTGGTACGAACGCGAAGTCTGGGACATGTACGGCATCGACTTTCCGGGTCACCCGCACCTGACCCGCATCATGATGCCACCGACCTGGGAAGGTCACCCGCTGCGCAAAGACTATCCGGCGCGCGCCACCGAATTCGACCCCTACAGCCTGACCCTTGCCAAGCAGCAACTGGAAGAGGAAGCCGCCCGCTTCAATCCAGAAGACTGGGGCATGAAGCGCAAGGGCGCGAACGAGGACTATATGTTCCTCAACCTCGGCCCTAACCACCCTTCAGCTCACGGTGCGTTCCGCATCATCTTGCAGTTAGATGGTGAAGAAATCGTCGATTGCGTGCCCGAAGTCGGTTACCACCACCGCGGTGCCGAGAAGATGGCCGAGCGCCAGTCCTGGCACAGCTTTATCCCCTACACCGACCGTATCGATTACCTCGGTGGGGTGATGAATAACCTGCCTTACGTATTGGCGGTGGAAAAACTTGCTGGCATCAAAGTGCCGGAAAAAGTCGACGTCATTCGCATCATGATGGCCGAGTTCTTCCGCATCACCAGCCACCTGTTGTTTCTTGGCACCTACATCCAAGACGTTGGCGCCATGACCCCGGTGTTCTTCACTTTCACCGACCGTCAGCGGGCGTTCAAGGTAATCGAAGCCATTACTGGTTTCCGTCTACACCCGGCTTGGTACCGCATTGGTGGCGTCGCCCACGACCTGCCGCGCGGCTGGGAAAAACTGGTGCAAGAGTTTGTCGATTGGCTGCCAAAGCGCCTCGACGAGTACACCAAAGCGGCACTGCAAAACAGCATCCTGATCGGGCGCACCAAGGGTGTGGCCCAGTACAACACCAAGGAAGCCCTGGAATGGGGCGTTACCGGAGCCGGCCTGCGCTCCACCGGTCTGGACTTTGACCTGCGAAAAGCGCGGCCCTATTCAGGCTACGAAAACTTCGAGTTCGAGATCCCACTGGCCGTCAATGGCGATGCCTATGACCGCTGCATAGTGCGCGTAGAAGAAATGCGCCAGAGCATCAAGATCATCGATCAATGCCTGAAAAACATGCCAGCCGGCGCCTACAAGGCCGATCACCCGCTGACCACGCCGCCGCCGAAAGAACGCACCCTGCAGCACATCGAAACCCTGATTACCCACTTCTTGCAGGTTTCCTGGGGCCCGGTAATGCCGGCCAACGAATCCTTCCAGATGATCGAGGCGACCAAGGGTATCAACAGTTATTACCTGACGAGCGACGGCGGCACCATGAGTTACCGCACCCGTATCCGCACTCCAAGTTTCCCGCACCTGCAGCAGATCCCTTCGGTGATCCGCGGCAGCATGGTGGCTGACCTGATCGCGTATCTGGGCAGTATCGATTTCGTTATGGCCGATGTGGACCGCTAATTATGAGCCAAAACAGCCTGATCCAATCCGACCGTTTCGCGCTCACTGACAGTGAGCGCTCAGCCATCGAGCATGAACTTCATCACTATGAAGACTCGCGCGCGGCCTCCATCGGCGCCCTGAAAATCGTGCAAGAAGCCCGTGGCTGGGTGCCCGACGGCGCCATTGCCGCCATCGGTGAGCTGATCGGCATTCCGGCCAGCGATGTCGAAGGTGTCGCTACTTTTTACAGCCAGATCTTCCGTCAACCGGTTGGCCGCCACATCATTCGCGTCTGCGACAGCATGGTCTGCTACATCGGCGGCCATGAGTCGGTGGTCAGCAGCCTCCAACAACAACTCGGCATTGGGTTAGGTGAAACCAGCAGTGACGGCCGTTTCACACTGCTACCCGTGTGTTGCCTGGGCAACTGCGACAAAGCCCCAGCCTTGATGATTGATGACCACACCTTCGGCGATGTGCAGCCAGATGACGTAGCCAAACTGTTGGAGAACTACCCATGAGTCGTGGCGCCATCAGAAGCAGCACCCAGCGCCTCAGCTCTTTTGGCCCAGCCAATCTGATTGCCCGCAGCGCCGAAACCCATCCGCTGACCTGGCGTCTGCGTGACGATGGCGCCGCGGTGTGGCTCACCGAGTATCAAAGCAAAGACGGCTACACGGCCGCGCGCAAAGCCTTGACCGCGATGGCCCAAGACGAAATCGTCCAGACCGTAAAGGACGCAGGTCTCAAAGGCCGTGGCGGCGCGGGCTTTCCCACGGGTGTTAAGTGGGGCCTGATGCCCAAGGATGAGTCGCAGAACATCCGCTATCTGTTGTGCAACGCCGATGAGATGGAACCCAACACCTGGAAAGACCGGATGTTGATGGAGCAGCTGCCGCATTTGCTGATCGAAGGCATGTTGATCAGTGCCCGCGCGCTCAAGGCTTATCGTGGCTATATCTTCCTGCGCGGCGAGTACGTCGATGCGGCGACCAATCTCAATCGCGCTATCGATGAAGCCAAGGCCGCCGGCCTGCTCGGCAAGAACATCCTCGGCAGCGGCTTTGATTTTGAGCTGTTCGTGCACACCGGCGCCGGCCGTTATATCTGCGGTGAAGAAACCGCACTGATCAATTCCCTCGAAGGCCGCCGCGCCAACCCGCGCTCCAAGCCACCCTTCCCGGCCGCTGTGGGCGTGTGGGGCAAGCCGACCTGCGTCAACAACGTCGAGACCCTGTGCAACGTGCCCGCCATCGTCGGTAGCGGTGTCGATTGGTACAAATCCTTGGCTCGACCCGGCAGTGAAGACATGGGCACCAAGCTGATGGGTTTCTCCGGCAAGGTTAAAAACCCGGGGCTGTGGGAGTTGCCATTCGGCGTGTCCGCCCGTGAGCTGTTTGAAGACTACGCCGGCGGTATGCGTGACGGTTTCAAGCTTAAGTGCTGGCAACCCGGTGGCGCGGGTACGGGCTTTTTGTTACCTGAGCATCTCGATGCGCAAATGTATGCCGCCGGCATTGCTAAAGTTGGCACGCGGATGGGCACCGGCTTGGCTATGGCAATTGACGAAAACGTCAATATGGTTGGCCTGCTGCGCAATATGGAAGAGTTTTTCGCCCGTGAATCCTGCGGTTTCTGCACCCCATGCCGTGACGGTCTGCCCTGGAGCGTGAAAATTTTGCGTTCCATTGAGCGTGGTCAAGGGCAAAGTGGCGACATCGAAACTCTCGAGCAGCTGTGCAATCACCTCGGCCCCGGTAAAACCTTTTGCGCCCATGCGCCAGGTGCTATCGAGCCGCTAGGCAGTGCCATCAAGTATTTCCGCCATGAGTTCGAAGCCGGCATTGCCACTTCAAACCCGGCCCAAAAGTCGACGCTGTCGGTCGGCGCATAAGAGTTTACAGATTGGCGGCCCCACAGAGGCCCC
>JAURXE010000247.1 GCA_030654635.1 Pseudomonas sp. | reverse complement strand
GGCGCTCAAACCCATCAGCGGCCTCGATGTGCAGGATAAAACCGGGCGCGGCCAGTACGCCGCCGGCAAGATCGGCGGCCAGGATGTGCCGGCCTACTACTTCGAGAAAAACGTCGATAACGACAGCGACACCGAAACCTTTGTCGCCGTGCATGCCGAGATCGACAACTGGCGCTGGGCCGGCGTGCCGTTTTACCTGCGCACCGGCAAACGCATGGCGAAGAAGTACTCGGAAATCGTCATCCAGTTCAAACCAGTGCCGCATCGGTTATTTGAAGGCAGCCAGGCCAATCGCCTGTTGATCAGCCTGCAACCCGAGGAGCGCATCAGCCTGCAACTGATGGGCAAAAGCCCCGGCCGCGGCATGCGCCTGACGCCGATGGAGCTGGACCTGAACCTGGCCCAGGTGTTCCCGCAGAACCGCCGCTGGGACGCCTACGAGCGTCTGCTGTTGGACGTGATCGAAGGTGACTCGACGCTGTTTATGCGCCGCGACGAAGTGGACGCCGCCTGGAGCTGGGTCGACCCGATCATCAAGGGCTGGCACGAGACCTACCAAAGCCCACGGCCTTACCCGGCCGGCAGCAACGGCCCGGAGCAGGCGCAAAACCTGCTGGAACGCAGCGGCCGGGAATGGCATGACTGAGTGCCGCGAGCGAGGTCGCCGATGAATCCTGGCCTGCCGCTCAGGCACCTGCTGCTGGCCCTGGCCGTGGTGGCGGTCTGGGGCACCAACTTCGTGGTGATCAAGCTGGCCCTCGGCCACCTGCCGCCGCTGCTGTTCGCCGCCTTGCGCTTCACCCTGGCCGCCCTGCCGGCAGTGTTTCTGTTGCCGCGCCCAGCGGTGGCCTGGGGCAATCTAGCGGCCTACGGACTGCTGATCGGCGTCGGTCAGTTCGGCGTGATGTTCGTCGCCATGAACGGCCACATCTCGCCCGGTCTTGCCTCGCTGGTGATCCAGCTGCAAGTGTTCTTTACCATCGGCCTGGCCATGTATTTTTCCGGCGAACGCCTGCAACGCACCCAGTGGCTGGCCCTGCTGCTGGCCGGCGGCGGCATTGCCATCATCGTCCTGCACACCGATGGCACCACCACACTGCTTGGCCTGGCCCTGATGCTGCTGGCCGCCCTGTGCTGGGCAGGCGGCAATCTGGTGGCGCGTCAGGCCGGGCGGGTCAATATGGTCGCCTACGTGGTCTGGTCCAGCCTGTTCGCCGCACCACCACTGTTGGTACTGTCGCTGCTGACGGAAGGTTGGCCCGCGATCAGCGCTGGCCTGCTGGCGGCCGATCGCTTTACCTGGCTGGCCGTGGGCTGGCAGGCCTGGGGTAACTCATTGTTTGGCTATGCCGCTTGGGCCTGGCTGCTCGCCCGTCACCCGGCGGCCACCGTCACGCCCATGGCGCTGCTGGTGCCACTGTTTGGCATGGGTGGCGCCGCGCTATGGCTGAACGAAGGCCTGCCGGCCTGGAAGCTCGGCGCCGCCGCACTGGTGATCAGCGGCCTGGCCCTGAACCTGCTCTGGCCACAGCTGCGCAACCGCCTGCGCCCGGCAGACTAAGCAGCGCCGCAGGCAGACAAGGGCAGCCAGCAGTGCGGCCGCCCAAGCTCATGACGCCTACTTCAAGGTTGCCAGGAAGCTGACCAAATAGTCCTGTTCAGCCGGGTCGGTGATGCTCACGTGACGCATGCGCGTACCGGGCACCAGGGCTTCGTTGTCGCTGATCCACTTGCGCAGATTGTCTTGCGTCCAGGTCAGACCGGAATTCTGCATCGCCTTGGAATAGGCGAAACGCGGCACCGAACCGGCCTGTCGGCCCATCACCCCGATCAGGCTCGGACCGAAGGCATTCTTGCTGGAGTCCAGCGAGTGACAGGCGCTGCAGTGGTGCAAGAACAGCTGACGCCCGGCCGCCTCTTGCATGCCCTGGTCCTGGGCATACACCAACGGGGCGGCAAGCAATGCAACAGACAATGCTAAAGATGCTGACAGGAGCTTTTTCATCGAGTTATTCCCTCACTAGATCTCGGCAATAACATTGTATTTTGTAAGCGCTTTGCTCCGCCCTTGTACAAAAGCCTCGATTGCATGGCACCAAAGTACTTTTTATCCGCCTGGATTCAGCGCCACTCGATGGGCGGCGCAACCTTGAACGTCAGCGCCACGTCATCGGCCCAGACCATTCCCAGCAGCTTTGCGCGCTCAACGGTTACGAAGAGCTTTTTAATTCAGCGCCGCGGCGCTCGGCACTGGCGTCTGCTGAGTAACCATTTGCGACTGTTCGGCCGCC
>JAURXE010000776.1 GCA_030654635.1 Pseudomonas sp. | reverse complement strand
TGGTTTGCACAGCAGCGTCGAGGATGCCACCGAACTGGATCAGCTCAAGCATGTGGTGGAAGGCCGACTCAACGGTTTGTTGAGCACCATGGACCAATACCAGCGCCAGCGTGGCGGGGTCGAACAAGTGATGGCTGAGCGCCTGCAGACCTTGGTTGAGCGGGTGGCAAGCATGGAAGTGGAAGCCAAGGGCTTTCGCGATCACCTCGAAGAGCAGCGGCAAAAAGCCCTGACTGATCCGCTCACCGGCCTGCCCAATCGTGCCGCCTGGGACGAACGCCTGGAGCTGGAAATGGCCCGCTGGCAGCGTTACGGCGGTGACCTGCTGATGGGCATAGTGGACATCGATCATTTCAAACGGATCAACGATAACTACGGCCATTTGGCCGGCGACAAAGTGCTGAAAATCATTGCCGACGAGTTGTCCAAGCGCTTGCGCAAGACTGATTTTATGGCGCGGTTTGGTGGCGAGGAGTTTGCCTTGCTGATTCCCAGCACACCAATCGCCGGTGCCGAGCAGCTGCTGGAAACCCTAAGGGCGGCGGTTGAAGCCTGTCCGTTTCACTTCAAGGGCGAGCGGGTCACCATCACCCTGTCGGCCGGGATTAGCGCCTTTGTCAGTGGCGAGCGCAGCGAGGCGGTATTTGAGCGCGCCGACCAAGCGTTATATCGCGCCAAGCGCGGCGGTCGAAATCGTACCGAACTCGGCTAGAACCCCATCAGGCGACTAAGCCGCGCTCGGCAAATAGGGCGTCCAAGTCTCTGGAATTCGCTCTAAACGTGGATAGTTAAGTGCGCCTAGCTGCACGTGGCTCAGCAGAAAAGGGGTATGCCGCAGGTGCTGCGGCACATGGCGTAACTCCGGCAGCCACAAACTGACGTAAGCGGCCTCGGGGTCATACTGACGCGCTTGGCGCAGCGCGTTAAACAGGTGGTTATAGCGCGCATCACTGGCGACTCCGGCCAGATAGGCCCAGTTGCCCCAATTGCTGGCGGGGTCGTAATCGAGCAAGTGCTCCTCGAACCAGGCGGCGCCGTGACGCCAGTCTTGTTGCAGGTCGTTGACCAAATAGCTGGCCACCACTTGCCGGCCGCGGTTCGACATAAAACCAGTGGCGGCCAGTTCGCGCATGCTGGCATCCACCAGTGGCATTCCGGTGCGGCCTTGGCACCACTGGGTAAAACGCTGATCCACGTGTTGCGGCGCCCGGGCCGTGGCTTTCAAGCCGCCAGCTTGGAACAGCGCGCTGCCATGGCGCACCAGCGTCCAGCGGAAGAATTCACGCCAGAGCAGTTCTACCCACAGGCCATGGGTGGAGTCGTTGCGCCCATATTGCGCCTCATGTCGGCGTAATTCGGCGGCGATACGGCGTGGCGACAGGCAACCATTGGCCAGCCAGGCTGAGAATTTTGACGAGTATTCACTGCCGATCATGCCGTCGCGGGTGTGTTGATACTGACGCACATTCTGGGTGTTCCACAGATAGTCACGCAGCCGTGCGCTGCCGGCGACTTCGCCACCGGCGAAGGGAAAGGCGCTGGCGGCGACGCTGAGCGGCTCACCCAAGCCCAGTTGCGACAGCGTCGGTAA
>JAURXE010000775.1 GCA_030654635.1 Pseudomonas sp. | reverse complement strand
CCGATCGAGCATGCCCAACTGCACAACTTCGCCAACCTCGACCCCGAGACGCTGGGCAAACTGGCCAGCGCCGATCCGGGCAATCAATACGGCGTGCCCTACACCTGGGGCACCGTTGGCTTAGGGATCAACAAGCAAGCGGTGGCAAAGCGCATCCCCAATGCGCCGCTGAACAGCCTCGATCTGCTGTTCAAACCCGAGTACGCCAACCTGCTCAAGGACTGCGGCATTGCCATGCTCGATTCGCCCCAGGAGGTGATCAGCGTGGCCCTCAATTACCTCGGCCATAAGCCCTACAGCACCGATGCGGCTGAGTTGAAACAGGTGCAGCAACTGCTGGCCACCTTGCAGCCAAACGTGCGCTATGTCGCCACTGGCCGGCACATCAATGACCTGGCCAAGGGCGAAGTCTGCCTGGCGCTGACCTATAACGGCGACGCCGCCCAGGCCGCCGCCCGCGCGGTGGAAACCCAGCAGGCGTTCGAGGTGATCTACCGCATCCCGCGCGAGGGCACGCTGCTGTGGTTCGACACCATGGCGATCCCCGTCGATGCGCCACACCCGCAGCAGGCACGGACCTTTATCGATTTCATGCTGCGCCCGGAATCCATCGCCGAGCTGACCAACAACGTGTTCTTCGCCAATGCCAACAGCAAAGCCACGGCCCTGGTCGACCCCGCCGTGAGCGGCGACCCGGACATTTACCCGCCTCAGGAAGTACGGGCGCGGCTGTTCGGCGAGGAGTTGCTGCCGCTGCGCGCGCAACGTGATCGCACCCGCCTCTGGACCACTTTCCGCACTCAATACTGAGGACTTCTCATGGAAGCTTTTCAAGGCAACGACCTGGCCATCACTCGCGACAGCCTGTATGGCACCTTTTCTGAAGCAACCTATGCCGGTGTCACCAGCTTTATGCGCCGGCGCTACAGCCGTGATCTGCGCGGCGTCGACCTGGTGGTCAGTGGCGTGCCGTTCGACACCGCCACCACCAACAGGCCCGGCACCCGCTTCGGCCCACGGGCGATTCGCGCCGCCTCGATCACCAGCGCCTGGGAGCGACATTACCCCTGGGAGTTCGACCCCTTCGACCATCTGGCGGTGATCGATTACGGCGACTGTGACTTCGACCATTCGCAGCCGCAACAGACCCCGGCCGCCATCGAGGCCCACGCCGACAAGATTCTCGCCGCCGGCTGCGCCATGCTCACCCTGGGTGGCGATCACTTCATCAGCTACCCGCTGCTCAAGGCCCACGCCAAGCAGCACGGGCCACTGTCGCTGGTGCACTTCGACGCCCACAGCGACACCTGGCCGGACACCGACGAAGGCCCCCAGGGCATCAACCACGGCACCATGTTCTATTACGCCGCCAAGCAGGGGCTGGTCGATCCATCGCGTTCGGTGCAGATAGGTTTGCGCACCACCAATGACGACGTGATGGGCTTTCAGGTGCTGGACGCCCGGCAGGTGCACCGCAGCAGCCCGGAGCAGATCGCCGAACTGATCCGCGCCCGGGTGGGCGATAACCCGGTGTACCTGACCTTCGACATCGACTGCCTCGACCCGGCTTTTGCGCCTGGCACTGGCACCCCGGTACCCGGCGGCCTCAGCACCCATCAGGCGCTGGAAATCCTGCGGGCACTGCGCGGCATCAACCTGGTCGGCATGGACGTGGTGGAAGTTTCGCCACCCTACGACCATGCCGAAGTCACCGCGCTGGCCGGTGCCTATGTAGCCATGGAAATGGTCTGCCTATACGCCGCCAAGCACAGACTACCGGTGAGTTAAGCCGGCGTTCCGGCAGCTGGAAAAACAAAGGGGATTAGGCGCAATGCACCTAATCCCCTTTTCTTCGACTGTGTCCTAGCTATGTATTGCAGGCCCTGCTTTGTAGGGTGGGCTTTAGCCCACCAGCGCTGAATAAGACCTTGGCGGGCTAAAGCCCACCCTACTCGCTCACTCCATCAGGCCGCGCTGAACATCTTGTGCGGGTCGATGACAAACTTCTTCGGCGCACCGGCATCGAACTCGCCGTAACCGCGCGGCGCGTCGTCCAGGCTGATGACTTCCACGCCGACTATGTCGGCAATCTTGATCCGATCCCACATGATCGCCTGCATCAGCTGGCGGTTGTATTTCATGGTCGGGGTCTGCCCGGTGTGGAAGCTGTGGGACTTGGCCCAGCCCAGGCCGAAGCGAATATTCAAGGCGCCCTGTTTGGCCGCCTTGTCCACCGCACCCGGATCTTCGGTGACATAGAGGCCCGGAATGCCGATCTTGCCGGCCACCCGCACCACGCCCATCAAGGAATTGAGCACGGTTGCCGGGGCTTCATGTTGCGCACCTTCATGGCCATGACCGCGGGCCTCGAAGCCCACCGCATCGACCGCGCAATCCACTTCCGGCTCGCCCAGCAACGCGGCAATCTGTTCGTGCAGCGGGGTATCCAAAGACAGATCGGCAATCTCGAAACCCTGGGCCTTGGCATGCACCAGGGGCAGCGGATTGACGTCACCGATGATCACCACCGCCGCGCAGAGAAAACGCGCCGACGCGGCAGCGGCCAAGCCGACCGGACCGGCACCGGCGATATACACCGTGCTGCCCGGGCCAACCCCGGCCGTTACCGCGCCGTGATAGCCGGTGGGCAGGATGTCCGACAGGCAGGTCAGGTCGCGGATTTTCTCCATCGCCGCGTCGCGGTTCGGCAGTTTCAGCAGGTTGAAATCGGCATAAGGCACCAGTACGTATTCGGCCTGACCGCCGATCCAGTCGCCCATATCCACATAGCCATAGGCACCGCCGGCGCGCGCCGGGTTAACGGTCAGGCACACGCCGGTGTTCTGCTCCTTGCACGAACGGCAGCGACCGCAGGCGACGTTGAACGGCACCGAAACCAGATCACCGACTTTCAGGTTTTCCACGTCACGCCCGGCTTCCAGCACCTCGCCGGTGATTTCATGGCCCAGCACCAAACCGGCCTGGGCCGTGGTGCGACCACGGACCATATGCTGGTCGGAGCCGCAGATATTGGTGGAGACCACCCGCAGAATCACCCCGTGCTCGATACGCTTGCCGCGCGGGTCCTGCATTTTCGGGAAGGGAATATTTTGTACTTCGACCTTACCGCTGCCGAGATACACCACACCACGATTACCAGTCATAACGAACTCTCCTTTCTTGTTGTGAAGACAAAGGCGTAGCCAGCGGCCACGCGGATTTGCACTGGAGCTGTGTTCTTTTTGGTGACCGGTGCAGCGCACCGGCTGGGATAAAAACCGGATGCGCTTTACAGCACCACGGTGCGGTTGGCGTTGAGAAACACCCGCCGTTCGAGGTGGTAGCCGATGGCTTTGGCCAGGGTCAGGCACTCGATATCGCGGCCCTTGGCGATCAGGTCTTCGGGATAATCGGTGTGGTCCACCGTCTCCACCGCCTGGGCGATGATCGGCCCCTCGTCCAAGTCATTATTGATGTAATGAGCAGTGGCGCCGACCAGCTTGACGCCCTTCTGATAGGCCTGGTGATAGGGTTTGGCACCTTTGAAGCCGGGCAGCAGCGAGTGGTGAATATTGATCGCCCGGCCGTCCAGCTTGCGGCACAACTCTGGCGACAACACCTGCATATAGCGGGCGAGGATCACCAGCTCGGCGCCGCTGTCTTCGATCACCTGCAGCACCTTGCGCTCCTGGCCGGCCTTGTCATTCGGGTCGAGGGCGAAGTGGTGATAGGGAATCTCGTGCCAGCGCGCCAGCGGTTCCAGGTCCGGGTGATTGGACACCACCGCCACCACGTCCATCGGCAACTGACCGATGCGCTGGCGATAGAGCAGGTCGTTCAGGCAGTGATCGGCCTTGGAGACCATGATCACCACCTTGCTGCGGTAGTTCGGTGGAGTCAGCTCGAACTCCATGGCAAAGCCCGCGACCCGCTCGGCCAAGCCAACACGGAACAGGTCCTCGGCAAAGCCCTCGGGCTGACGAAATTCGACGCGGATAAAAAACCGCCCCGACAAGCGATCATCAAAAGAATGGTGCTCAGTGACGTAACAGCCCTGTTCGAACAGGTAGCGGGTGACCGCATCCACTGTGCCGAGCACGCTTGGGCAGGCGGCCGTGAGAATCCAGGTATCCGGGGTGCGGCTCATATCGATCTCCAATACGGGGTGACCGTAGGTTGGTGTTGAGCGAAGCGATACCCAACGAGTGGCCGGGACAGGTTGGGTAGCGGCGCGGCGCTACCCAACCTAGGTTTTTGGCTGCTTAGGCCTCGACCGCCAACCCATACTCGCGGCTGGCGTCTTGCAGCCACAGCCAGAAGTAGTCGCTAAAGCTGCGGCGCACCAACAGTTCCCAGGTCTCCTCGCCGGTATGGCGAATCACCAGTTGCGACTTGGCAAACACGGTGCCGAC
>JAURXE010000772.1 GCA_030654635.1 Pseudomonas sp. | reverse complement strand
CTCGGCACTGCGCGACAGATTGGCCAACATCTCGTCCAGCAAGGCCGCTTCCAAACCCGGATTACCGGCGGTGCTCGGCCATGGCATATCAACGCTGCTGCCTGCGGCGCGCTCAGCGCTCACCACAAAGACTTCACTGGTATTGCGCTGCACGCCAGGTTCAACCCGCACCCGCACCCGAGTCTCGCTGTCGGCTTCAGAGAAAGCCACGCGACTGCTCAGGCGACGCGCCAGGGTCGATGAAATTTGTTCGATCGGCTGCCAGGCGGTACTGAACTCACCCGTTTGCGGGCGCTCGTCGACCACTTTGAAACCGTTATCTTCGAAGAACTGGCGGGCCACCGGCCACACTTCAGCGGGTGGCCGCTGAGCCACTATCCAACGCGAATCGCCGCTTTTTTGCAGGCTAAAGTCGGTGGCGGCGGTCATGTCTTTCAACACTGGCGGACGTGGCACTTCAAACTCAGCATCGCCTTCGGCAATCCGCACCCCGGCCACATTGCCCGGAATCGGCAGCAGCGGGTCGAGGCGTTTAGCCTTGACCCCGGTCGGCAATTGCATAGACGCGGTTTCGCGGGCATCCAGATAATCATTGCCACGATCACGGAAGTAGCCGTCCTCGCCCCAAAGCCAGCCACAACCGCTGGTGCTGGAGATCATCAGAGCTAGTACGGAGAGTCCGGCCAGTCGCTTCATGCGCAACGATTCCTCAAACAAAAGAATTACTCGATTAAACCAATACGCCGGTCTGGCGCAGAGCCAGACGCAGCGGTTCTTGACAGCGCGGGGTGAGCCACGTCAGGGGCAAGCGAATGCCCTCTGGCATCATGCCCATTTCATGCAAAGCCCACTTCACCGGAATCGGGTTGGACTCGATAAACAGCGCCTTGTGCAGCGGCATCAGACGGTCGTTAATGGCCCGGGCCACCTCGGCATCACCGCGCATGGCGGCGGCGCACAGCTCGCTCATCAGGCGTGGCGCGACGTTGGCGGTCACCGAGATATTGCCCTTGCCGCCCATCAGCATCAGCTCAACGGCGGTGGCATCGTCACCTGAATAGACCAGAAAGTCCTTGCTGACGCGGTCAAGCACTTCACGGGCGCGCTGCAGATCACCGGTGGCTTCTTTGATACCGATAATGTTCGGCACCGTCGATAGCCGCTCAACAGTCTCCGGCAGCATGTCGCAAACGGTGCGGCCAGGTACGTTGTAAAGAATCTGCGGTATGGCCACGGATTCGGCGATATGCCGAAAATGCAGGTACAAACCTTCCTGGGTCGGCTTGTGGTCGGACGGGGTCACCAGCAGGCATGCATCGGCGCCGACTTCTTTGGCGGCGCGGGTCAGTTCGACCGACTCGCGGGTGGAATTACCACCGGTGCCGGCGATGACCGGAATGCGGCCATTTACTTGCGCGACTACCCGACGAATGACTTCAACATGCTCATGCACATCGAGGGTCGCCGACTCGCCGGTGGTACCGACGGCAACGATGGCGTTGGTGCCTTCTTGCAGGTGGAAGTCCACCAGTTTGCTCAGGCTGTCCCAGTCCAGGCCGCCCTGCGCATCCATTGGTGTGACCAATGCCACCATACTGCCCGCAATCATGCCACCGCTCCTGCCGTAAAAAGAGAGGCGCAATGGTACTGTCGCCACCCTCCTTGCACAAGCGAAGGACTTGGCTGTCTTGCGCCAAGTACGGCTTAATCGACCGAGCCGCCGGCCCAACTTAGCGCAACCGGGCGGCAGTCAAGCATTCCCCTCGCCGCTGCTTTTCGCTAACCTGCAGACCAATTTGCCGGCTTCGGCCAAATCTTTACTTGCCTTAGGAATGCTGCATGTCCACCCCTCCAGCTCGCGAACAATTTCTTGTCATCAGCGCCCTTGGCACCAACTCCATTGAGTTGACCAACATTCTCAGCCGCGCCAGCCATGAAAACCGTTGTTCCGTGGTCAGCACCCGCCTAAGTCGACACGGCGTATACAGCGCACTGGTGCTGCAACTGGCCGGTAGCTGGGACGCTCTGGCACGACTGGAAACCAGCCTGCCGGGCCTGGCCAAGAAGCACGACTTTATTATCAGCGTGACCCGCAGCGCCGCCCAAGAGGTGCGCCCACAAGCGCTGCCCTACGTGGCTTACGTCAGCTCGGTGTATCGCCCGGACATTCTTAACGAGCTGTGCCAGTTCTTTATCGACCACAAGGTTGAGCTCGAGTCGATGACTTGCGAAACCTACCTGGCGCCACAAACCGGCGGCACCA
>JAURXE010000769.1 GCA_030654635.1 Pseudomonas sp. | reverse complement strand
GGCCGCGTGAGCGACGACGTGGACGCTCGCCTTCGGCGCCATCCTGCTCGTCATCCAGCAGTTGCTCATCAACAGGCAGTGCTTCTTCGTCAGTTGCAGCAGTTTCTGCGGCAACGGCAGGGCGTGGCTGGCGCTCTTCACGTGGCGCACGTGGTTGACGCTCTTCACGTGGTGCGCGGGCCGGGCGTTCTTCACGGGGTGCGTCGGTGCTTGCAGCTTCTTGTGCGACTGGCTGGCCTTGTGCATCCAGAGGCTCGCGCAGTTCACGGGTTTGCCGCTCTTCCCTTGGTTGACGTTCTTCACGCGGTGCGCGGGCCGGACGTTCTTCGCGGGGTGGACGGGATTGACGAACTTCCTGTGGCTCGCGAACTTCTACCGCTTCACGGGGTTGACGCTCTTCCCGTGGTGCGCGGGCCGGGCGGTCTTCGCGCGGCTCACGGGGTTCGCGGGCGGCACGTTCTTCACGGGCCGGACGCTCTTCGCGTGGCTTACGTTCTTCATCGCGACCACCGCTACGGCCACCACGGCCACGGGTTTGCGGACGACCACTGTTGCTGCGGCGTGGTTCTTCGGCGCGCGGGGGACGCTCGCCGGCAGGTTTTTCGATGACCAGCAGCGGTTCTTCTTTACCGGCAAACAGGCTCACCAGCGATTTAACCAGACCTTTGAACAGGCTCGGCTGGGCGCTTTCAACGTGGGCAACTGGCGCGGCCGGTGCTTCGCTGACGGGCGCTGGGGCGGTGCGCTGTGGCGCGGTTTTAATTGCCGCGTCTTGGCGAACCAGGGTGCGCGTGGCCGCAGCTGGCTGAACTTCTTCGACTTCGGCGGCAGTCATCTCGTAGCTTGATTGGCCGGCTTGCAGGTCGGTGCTGTCATCACGCAGGCGCTGCACTTCAAAGTGCGGTGTTTCCAGGTGATCGTTCGGCAGGATGACGATGCGGGCGCGGCTGCGCAGTTCGATCTTGGTGATCGAGTTGCGTTTTTCGTTGAGCAAGAAGGCGGCGACGGGGATCGGCACTTGGGCGCGAACTTCGGCGGTGCGGTCTTTCAGTGCTTCTTCTTCGATCAGGCGCAGGATGGCCAGCGATAGCGATTCGACGTCGCGGATCAGGCCTTGGCCGTTGCAGCGCGGGCAGACGATGCCGCTGCTCTCGCCAAGGGAAGGGCGCAGGCGCTGACGGGACATTTCCAGCAGGCCAAAGCGCGAGATGCGCCCAACTTGCACGCGGGCACGGTCGGCTTCGAGGCTTTCGCGGACCTTGTCTTCGACGGCGCGCTGGTTTTTCGCCGGCGTCATGTCGATGAAGTCGATCACTACCAAGCCGCCAATGTCACGCAGGCGCAGCTGGCGGGCGATTTCTTCGGCAGCTTCGAGGTTGGTTTGCAGCGCGGTTTCTTCGATGTCGGCGCCTTTGGTGGCACGGGCCGAGTTGATGTCGATCGACACCAAGGCTTCGGTCGGGTCGATTACGATCGAACCACCAGACGGCAGTGTGACCACGCGCTGGAAGGCGGTTTCGATTTGGCTTTCGATCTGGAAGCGGTTAAACAGCGGCACGCTGTCTTCGTACAATTTGATTTTGCTTTCGTACTGCGGCATCACTTGGCGGATGAAGCTGAGGGCTTCTTCTTGCGCTTCGACGCTGTCGATCAGTACTTCGCCGATGTCTTGGCGCAGGTAATCGCGGATGGCGCGGATGATCACGTTGCTTTCCTGATAAATCAGGAATGGTGCGGCGCGGTCCAGCGAGGCTTCTTTGATGGCGGCCCACAGTTGCATCAGGTAATCGAGGTCGCCCTGCATTTCATCGCTGCTACGGCCAAGGCCAGCGGTGCGCACGATCAGGCCCATATCGGCCGGTGCGTTGAGGCCGTTGAGGGCT
>JAURXE010000763.1 GCA_030654635.1 Pseudomonas sp. | reverse complement strand
ACCCTAGCGGCCGTCGAGGCCGGCAAGAAAGTGCTGCTGGCCAACAAGGAAGCCTTGGTGATGTCAGGCGCCCTGTTTATGCAGGCGGTGCGCAAAAGCGGCGCGGTATTGCTGCCGATCGACAGCGAGCACAATGCAATTTTTCAGTGTTTGCCTGGCGATTATGGCCGTGGTCTGAGTCAGGTTGGGGTGCGGCGAATCTTGCTGACCGCCTCCGGTGGACCCTTTCGGCAAACCCCGCTTGAGCAGTTGCAGGCCGTTACTCCCGAGCAGGCCTGCGCCCATCCCAATTGGTCGATGGGTCGTAAGATTTCGGTTGATTCCGCCAGCATGATGAACAAAGGCCTGGAGCTGATCGAGGCCTGTTGGTTGTTTGACGCCAAGCCTGCGCAAGTTGAAGTGTTGATCCATCCGCAAAGCGTGATTCATTCGCTGGTCGACTATGTCGATGGCTCGGTGCTGGCGCAGTTGGGTAATCCTGATATGCGTACACCCATTAGCCATGCTTTGGCGTGGCCGGAGCGGATCGATTCGGGTGTAGCGCCGCTGGATTTGTTCGCCATCGCACGGCTGGATTTCCAGGCGCCCGATGAGGTGCGTTTTCCCTGCTTACGGCTTGCCCGTGACGCGGCCGATGCGGGGGGCAGTGCGCCGGCACTGCTGAATGCGGCCAATGAGGTGGCGGTGCAGGCGTTCTTGCAGCGGCGTATCCGCTTTCCCGAGATTGCCAATGTTATTGCCGAGGTATTGAATCTTGCGCCGACAGTTGCGGTCGAAAGCCTTGATGGTGTGCTGCAGGCCGATGCCCAGGCCCGTCAGCTTGCCGAGCAATGGTTGCAGCGCCATGAGCGCTAGTGTCGGAGAGAGTCAATGAGTGCGCTGTATATGTTCTTCGGCACCCTGATCGCCCTTGGGGTGTTGGTAACTATTCATGAGTTCGGACACTTTTGGGTGGCGCGCCGCTGCGGCGTGAAAGTCCTGCGTTTTTCCGTTGGTTTTGGTACGCCGCTGCTGCGTTGGCACGACCGTCAAGGCACTGAGTTCGTGCTGGCGGCAATTCCGCTGGGCGGTTACGTGAAAATGCTCGATGAGCGCGAAGGCGAAGTGCCGGCGGAGCAGTTGGAGCAAGCCTTTACTCGCAAAACTGTAGGGCAGCGCATCGCCATTGTGGCTGCTGGTCCACTGGCAAATTTTATTCTCGCTTTTGTGTTTTTCTGGTTGCTGGCCATGCTCGGCAGCCAGCAAGTGCGCCCGGTTATCGGCGCCGTTGAGTCGGCCAGCTTGGCTGCCAGTGCCGGCCTAGTAGCAGGTCAAGAGTTGGTGGCGGTTGATGGCGAGCCCGTCAGCGGCTGGGCTGCGGTTAATCTGCAGTTGGTTCGGCGTTTGGGTGAGAGTGGCACGCTTGAGGTGTTGGTGCGTGAGGCGGATTCCAATGTACAAACCG
>JAURXE010000743.1 GCA_030654635.1 Pseudomonas sp. | reverse complement strand
AAAGGCATTGAGTGGTTAAAACAGCTGGGCACGGTGCGCGGTTTCACCCCTTGGGATTACCTAGGTCTGGTGGAGAAAGGCCAAATCAAACTGCAAGAGGTCAATAGTTTTCAGCAGTCGTTATTGCAGGGCATCAACAGCCGGGTGGACGGTGTTTATATGAATGCGGAAGTTGGCCGTTATCAACTCAATAGCGTACTCAAGCAACCGGATGCCTTGCTGTTCGATGAGGCTCTGCCCAATTCAAAAGGCTTCTACAGCCTGTCCACCACCAAGCACGCCCAGGTAATTGATGAGTTCAATCAGTTTCTCCAGGAGCACAGCGACGAAGTGGCGGCCTTGAAAACCAAGTACGGGCTGCAATAGCTTTGCCCACGTGGGCAGCGCTGAGCAGAAAGCCGCGGGCGGCGTTGTCTTATTGGTTTCTGGCTGATCATGCTAGGGGCGGCTATGGCGTATTTAACGCGGTTGCCTGGAGTGTTTGGCGCCGAATTTTTTGTTCAAGGCTGGCGCCAAGTACGTGGCGGAGGAGACGAGCATAAACCTTAATCAAGTCACCCTGGCGGTCAGCGATGTGCCCCGCGCCATCGATTTTTATCAGCGCCTAGGCTTGCAGTTGATTGTGCAAAACCTGCCCGGCTATGCGCGCTTTTGTTGCCCCGATGGGCAGGCCAGTTTCTCGCTGAGCCAGGTTGCGCAAGTTACGCCCAGCCAAACGCTGATCTACTTCGAATGCGCCGAGCTGGATGCCACAGTGGCGCGCTTGCAGGCCAATGGCGTGGTCTTCAGCCAGCTGCCTATCGACCAGCCGTGGCTGTGGCGTGAAGCTTATCTGCACGACCCCGACGGCAATCCGCTGTGCCTCTACCATGCCGGCAGCAACCGGCTGAACCCGCCGTGGCGGTTGCTCGACTAGCGCGCAATAACCGCGCCGGCGCCGCCCGCGACTTGCACTGTGGCGCGCCGCCCCGCTACTGTCGCGGCCTCTGTCATTTGCGAGCACAGCATGGGGCCTCATTCTTCTGTCACTGCGCCGGGCATCGAGGCCCGCAGTATCATTTTGTTGGCCTCGCTGTATTGCGCCCAGGGCTTGCCGTCGGGCTTGCTGGCCCATTCGTTGCCGATTTTGTTGCGCCAGCACGGCGTCGATCTGGCCTACATCGGCCTGCTTAAACTGCTGGCGCTGCCCTGGATGCTTAAAGTGCTGTGGGCGCCCTGGGTCGACCGGCTGGCTTCGCGGCGCTTTGGCCATCACCGTGGCTGGATTCTGCCGCTGCAACTGGGCATCACCAGCATCATCGCCGGCATAGCGCTGCTTGAGCCGGCGTTGTTGTTTGGCAGCCAACTGCCCTTGCTACTCGGCCTGTTGCTGGTGGTGAATCTTGCGGCGGCCACTCAGGACGTGGCCACCGACGGTCTCACGGTGCGGCTGTTGCCCGAGCGCTGGCGGGGCTTGGGCAACAGCCTGCAAGTCGGCGGCTACAAGGTCGGCATGCTGATCAGCGGCAGCGGTTTGCTGCTGGCCATCGACTGGCTCGGCTGGCAGCGCAGCCTGGGCTTGATCGCCCTGTTGCTGGTGCTGATGACGCTGCCGATCGGGTTGTTTCGCGAGAATCAGCGTCTGCCTTTTCACCCGGCGCAGGCCGAACCTGCCGGTCCGCGACTGCTGCTGCGCCACTATCGCGGCTTGTTGGCGCAACCCGGCATGTTGCTCTGGCTGGCGGTGTTGCTGAGCTTCAAACTCGGCGATGCACTGGGCTCGCCGATGATCAAGCCGATGCTGGTGGACCAAGGCTGGAGTAATGCCGCGCTGGGCCAGCTGACCCTGATCAGCAGCCTGGCCGGGATCGGCGGCGCGCTGCTCGGCGGCCTGCTCTCTGCGCGCCTCGGCGCGCGGCGCTCGTTGCTGCTGTTTGGCACGCTGCAAGCCTTGGGCATCGCGGCGATGGCGCTGCTGGTCAGCCAGGGTGCCGAGATTAGCCTGGTGTACCCGATTGCCCTGTTTGAACAGGTCGCCGACGGCATGTCCACGGTGGCGCTGTTTGCCGTGATGATGGGCCAGTGCCGGCCCGAACACGAAGGCGCCGACTTCACCCTGCAAGCCTGCGTGCAGTTGCTGCTGGCCGGCATAGTCGGCGCCGCCAGCGGGGTGCTGGCCAAGTGGTTGGGATATTCAACGGTGTTTATCGGCGCCGGGGTGCTGGGGCTGCTGGCACTGCTCGTGGTGGGTTATTACTTCAGGTTTGTTCGGCATCTTCAGCCAGCGGCGGCCGCGGTTTAATCGCCGTTGTGCATAAGGGCGGCACTCATCCCCAATCGGCGTGGACAGAGCTGTGGATAAGCTGTCCACGGTCGGCCCCAGCCCAGTGCCGCTAAGGCTTTCCGGCTATCGATCAAATTTCATTCAATTTCAAGCAGTTAGCGAAATAGTTAAACACAGTAGCTGTGTAGCCTCCTGTGGATAAGCTGTGTGGTCATGGCTGCAGGCCACGGGCGTTAGGCTATGCAGGCAGCTGGTTGTTTTTTACCCAGCGATTTTAAAGGCTATGTCTTAATTGCGTGTTGCAGGGCCGGTTTTGTAGGGTGGGCTTTAGCCCACCAGCACTGGATAAAGGCCCTGGTGGGCTAAAGCCCAGGCTAGGT
>JAURXE010000740.1 GCA_030654635.1 Pseudomonas sp. | reverse complement strand
GAGCCGCAACTGAGCAACCATCAGGCGCAAACCAGCGAGGTGGATGTCAGCGAACTGGTGTTCTCGGTGCTCAGCTCGCTGAAAGACCCCAACACCGTGCCATTCGGCTCGGCCTTTCCCAGCCCAGAATTGTTTCCGCTGGCGCGCCTGGCCCGCTCCATGGCCCACGGTCTGCGGAATATGCCGGCGCAAGCGGTGATTAGCGACATGACCGAGGGTAATCCCAACCTGCGCCGGCAGATCGCCCTGCGCTATATGCTCAGCGGCGTACACCTGGCCCAGCAGGAATTGGTGATCACCAACGGCGCCATGGAGGCGCTCAACCTGTGCCTGCAATGCGTCACCCAACCGGGCGATCTGGTGGCCATCGAAGCGCCGGCCTTTTATGCCTGCCTGCAGGTGCTGGAACGCCTGCAACTCAAAGCGGTGGAGATCCCCGTGCACCCGCGCGAGGGCATCGATCTGGACTGCTTGGCCGACAGCCTTGAGCGCCTGCCGATCAAGGCCTGCTGGTTTATGAGCAGCCTGCAAAACCCGCTGGGCGCGAGCATGAGCGAGGCAAAAAAACAGGCGCTTTATGAGCTGCTCCAAAAGTATCAGCTGCCCTTGATCGAGGACGATGTCTACGCCGAGCTTTACTACGGCAGCCAGCCGCCCAAGCCGGTGAAGAGTTTTGACCGCGACGGCCTGGTGATGCACTGCGGCTCGTTCTCCAAGTGCCTGGCGCCGGGCTACCGGGTCGGCTGGGTGGCCGGCGGGCGCTATGCCGAGCGGATCAGCCGGCTCAAGTTAATGACCACCATCTCGCCTTCGGTGCCGGCGCAAGCGGCGCTGGCCGGCTACCTGCAGCACGGCGGCTACGACCGCCACCTGCGCAAACTGCGGCACAGCCTGGAAACCCAGCAAGACGCGATGCTGGCCTCGGCGGCGCGGCACTTCCCGGCCGACAGCCGCGTCACCCGTCCGAGTGGCGGCTACTTTCTGTGGTTTGAGTTCCCCGCCCAGGTGGATTCGCTGCAACTGTTTCAACTGGCGCTGGCCCAGGGCATCAGCCTCGCCCCCGGACCGATCTTCTCGGCGACCCGGCGCTTCGGCAACTGCGCCCGGCTCAATTACGGCCACCCCTGGGGTGAGCAAAGTGAACAGGCGATGAAAATACTCGGGCGCATTATTGCCTCGTTCTAAGCCGCCCGCCGCCCGCCCGAGACCAACACTCTTGCCTCTGTGTCAGCGCCAGCCAGCGCCCCTGGCAGCGATAACGATGCCCGGAGTTGCGACAGCAGTTCACATTTCACCCGGCAAAAAAGCGTGGCGCAAGTCACATTTTCGGGGCTATGGTTATCCCATCTTTTTTTTGAGAATTGTCCATGCCAGGCCCAACCACACTGCGCACGCCCAGCCTGCTTACTGGCGATGTGGCGAGCAAACGTGAAGAGATCCTCGTCTATTTTCTGGCCACCTTTAGCCGTTATGAGCAATTGTTCGAGCTGCTGGCCGATGACCGCGGCTTCTTGCAAAAATCGATCAACCTGCGCCATCCGTTGATTTTTTATCTCGGCCATACCGCGACCTTCTTTATCAACAAACTGCTGCTGGCGCGACTGATCGACGAGCGGATCAACCCGCGCTTCGAGTCGATCTTTGCCGTCGGCGTCGATGAAATGAGCTGGGACGACCTCAACGAGGATAACTACGACTGGCCCAGCGTGGCGGCCGTGCGCGACTATCGTCGGCAAGTGCGCGAGGTGGTCAGCGAGGTGATTCGTACGGCGCCACTGAGTTTGCCGATTGATGCCCAGAACCCCTGGTGGGCGATTCTGATGGGCATCGAACACGAGCTGATCCACCTGGAAACCTCCTCGGTGCTGATTCGCCAACACCCTCTGGAACTGGTGCGCCCGCATGCGCAGTGGCGACCTTGGCCGAGCACGGCGCACCGCCACGCACCGCTTAACCAGCTGCTGCCGGTACCGGCCGGCGTAGTGCAGTTGGGCAAGGCGGCCAGCGATGACCTGTACGGTTGGGACAACGAATACGGCCAGCATCGGGCCGAAGTGGCGGCCTTTACGGCCAGCCAGTTTCTAGTCAGCAACCAGGAGTTTTTGCAGTTCGTCACCGACAACGGCTACAGCGAGCCACGCTGGTGGGACGCCGAAGGCCTGGCTTGGCGTGAGTTTGCAGAGGCTCACTGGCCGAATTTCTGGCGCCACGACGACAGCGGCTGGCGCTTGCGCCTGCTCACCGAAGAGATCGCCATGCCCTGGGACTGGCCTGTGGAGGTCAATTACCTCGAGGCCAAAGCCTTCTGCAACTGGAAGGCCGCGCAGCTTAACCAGCCGGTACGATTGCCCAGCGAAGATCAGTGGCAGCGCCTGTACCAGCACACCGGCGTCAGCGATGAGCGCACCCCGGAGCGCGCCACGGCCAATATCCAGCTCGACCACCATGCCTCGCCCTGCCCGGTCGATCAGTTCAAACATGGCGAGTTTTATGACGTGCGCGGCAATCTCTGGCAGTGGAGCGAGACGCCGATCTACCCCTTCGATGGTTTTTCGGTGCAGCCAATCTACGACGATTTCAGTACGCCGACCTTCGATCAGCGGCACAACCTGTTTAAGGGCGGCTCGTGGATCTCCTGCGGCAATCAATCGTTGGGTAGCGCCCGTTACGCCTTTCGCCGGCATTTTTTTCAGCATGCCGGTTTCCGTTACATAGTCGCCGAGAGTCCCGCCATGACGCCTGCGTCCAATTACGAACACGATAAGCTGCTCAGCGAATACGCCGAGTTTCACTACGGCGACTGCTACTTCGGCGTACCGAACTTCTCCCGCGCCTTGGCCCAACTGGCCATCCAGGCCATGGCCGAGCAACCCGCGTTAAAAGCCCTGGATCTAGGCTGCGCCACAGGGCGCGCCAGCTTTGAGTTGGCCAAACACTTTGCCCAGGTGACCGGCATCGATTTCTCGGCGCGCTTTATCGGCCAGGGCGTGCAACTGGCTGAGACAGGCCAGCTGCGTTACACCCGCTGCGAAGAAGGCGAGCTGGTCAGCTACCAGACCCGCCGCCTCGACGAATTAGGCCTGGATGGGCTGCGCGATAAAGTCGAGTTTTTCCAGGGCGACGCCTGCAACCTGAAGCCGCAGTTCAGCGGTTACGATTTGATCCTGGCGGCCAATCTGATTGATCGCCTGTACGATCCCGCGCAATTCTTGGCGGCGGTGCATGAGCGGCTCAATCTGGGCGGCATTCTGCTGCTGGCCTCGCCCTACACCTGGCTGGCTGAGCACACCCCGCGCGCAGCATGGCTGGGCGGTTTCAAAAAAGATGGGGAGAATTTCACTACTCTCGACGGCCTCAAGGCGATCCTCAACCAACACTTCCAACTGCTGGAGCCGCCGGTGGAAATCCCCTTCGTGATCCGCGAAACCCGCCACAAGTTTCAGCACAGCTTGTCCGAGGTCAGCCTCTGGCGGCGGATCAGCTGAGGCTATTTATACCCAAGGGTGAAGAGCGATTTCGTAGGCGGTACTCGCCGAAGGCAGTACGCCACTGGTTGGCGGCCACCAAGAGTGGCGGACTGTTCGCTGCGCTCCTGAGTCCACCCTATGTACGCCCTACGCCCCCTACTCGTGCAACAGCGTCTTACTTCTGTTGTCTAACGGATTGGCGACTAGGCTCACCAGCCTGAATCCTTTCCTAAGTCCGCTGATCACTCGCGGCCAGATCGAGACAACACTTATGAAATGGATTTCGCAACAGCTCCTGCGTGGCTGCCTCCTTGGCAGCTCCCTATCGCTACTCACTGCTTTGGCCAGCAGCGCTCAGGCCGCCGACAGTCAGTCACTCACTCGATCCATCACCTCCCTGGGTGGCGCGCAGGTGTTGGGTGTCGCTGATATCAACAACACTCAATCCTGGCGCGCTATTCCCTACGCGGCGCCGCCGGTGGCTGGGTTGCGTTGGCGCGCGCCGCGTAACCCGGCGAGCTGGAGCGGCGTACGCGACGCCAGCGGGTTCTCCAGCATCTGTTCGCAGCTTGGGAGCTACTTCGGGGCGCCGAATCCCAGCACCTTCGGTCAGCCCATAGGTTCAGAGGACTGCCTGTACCTCAACGTTTGGCGGCCAAAGAGCACGGCAAGCAACCTGCCAGTGCTGTTCTGGATTCACGGCGGCTCCAACCTCAAGGGAGCCGCATCCGAGCTGCTCTACAACGGCGCCAATTTCGCCCGTAATGCCAACGCCATCGTGGTGTCGGTGAATTACCGGGTCGGCAGCCTGGGCTGGCTGTACAGCAGTGCCCTGCACGATGGAGATGCCCTGGATAATTCCGGCAACTTCCTCACCCTGGACCTGATCAAGAGCCTGGAGTGGGTGCGCGACAATATCAGCCAGTTTGGCGGCAATCCCAATAGCGTCACCATCGCCGGGCAGTCGGCCGGTTGCATCAATGCCTGGGGCCTGCTGCAGTCGCCGCTGGCCGATGCCTTGGTCGACCGCATGATCTGCATGTCGGGCCTGCCCAATGCCTACCCGACCGCACTGGGTCAGCTGCAGTCCAACGCCATGCTTGACCAGTTGCTGATCGAGAAGGGTTACGCCAGCGACAAGCAGCAGGCGGCCGCGTTTCGCCAAGGGCGGAGCGCCAGTTGGATTCGCGCTTTTCTGCGTGGCCTGCCGGCGGCAGACATAGTGCGCCACACGCCGTCGCCGGTGGTAATGGGCCACTTTACCGACGGCACCGTGATCCCCTGGGACGGTTACGCCGACCTGGTACTCGGCGGCTACAACCAGGTGCCGATGATCCTGGGCACCACTAAGGATGAGGGCAGCTATTTCGCCGGCGAGCTGCAGAGCTACTTCAAACCGGATCACGCGCAGATGTGGGATATGGTCAACAACCAGAACCCGGCCAACTTGAGCATCACCGATGTGGTCAAGCCAGAGCTCTATCCGAGCTTCCGTCCGGCACATCGCGCCCTCAGCCTCGGCATAGACCTGGCGGTGGACAATATCTGCCGCTATCTGCGTCTGCTGCAGGGCAATATCTACCGCTACAACTTCGACTGGGACGATGCTCCGGCGCCCTGGAAGGAAGCCTTTGGTGCGGTGCACGGCATCGATATCCCGTTTATGTTCGGCAACTTCCCCGTGGCGCCGCAGCAGGACCTGATGCGCTTTATCAGTAGCAGTGCCAACCAGAGTCAGCGTACGGCGCTGTCCGCTAAGTTCACCAAGTACCTGGCGCAATTTATGCGCACCGGCAACCCGAACAAGGAGTTTGACGGCTTGCCCGACTGGCCTGACTGGTCGAATTTCTGGATTTTTCAGAAGCGTCTGGTGCTGGATAACACGGTGAGCAGCAGTGCGCGCAACCTCTGGCGGTCGGATGTCAACGATGCGCTGAATGAGCTCGGCACCGACGATAGGCAAAAGGTGCTGGAGGACATGAGCGGCCAATCTGATTGATCGCCTGTATAACCCCGCGCAATTTTTGGCGGCTGTGCATAAGCGGCTCAATCCGGGCCGCATCCTGCTGCTGGCCTCGCCCTACACCTGGCTGACCGAGCACACCCCACGCGAGGCTTGGCTGGGTGGGTTCAAAAAAGACGGGGAGAATTTCACGACCCTCGACGGCCTCAAGGCCATCCTTAATCAGCACTTTCAACTGCTGACGCCGCCGGTGGAAGTCCCCTTCGTGATCCGCGAAACCCGCCACAAGTTTCAGCACAGCTTGTCCGAGCTCAGCCTCTGGCGGCGGATCAGCTAAAGCAATCAATCCAATATGGTTTGAGGAAAGACTTAGTAGAGTGGGTTGAAGCGCACCCTAGCCGGTTCAATACCGCTAGCGCTTAGCCCGCCATCGAGGTGCACAACTCCACCAAGCTGCCATCCGGGCAACGCACATAGGCCACTTCCTGGCCCCAGGGTTTGCTCTGCGGCGCGGCAATCGCCACGGCTCCGGCGGCCAGGGCACGGGCATAGGCGGCCGGCACATCTTCGGTGACAAAACCTAACTCGATACCCAAAGGCTTAGCCGAGCTGTGGGCGGCCACATGGCCTGCGCTAAAGTTCATCGCTGCCAGTTCATGGGCGGCAAAGGCCAGCGCGGTGGCACCGGTTTCCAGCTCGCCATAGGTGCCGGACTCATGCAAAAAACGCCGGGTAAAACCAAAGGCCTGCTCAAAGAAGCTCAAGGAGGCTTCAACGTCGGGGACGTAAACGATGGTGTAAGCGAATTTCATAGCGCACCTCCAATGGATAAAAAACCGGCCCATCAGACCCTGTGAAAACGTAGCGAGCGACGGTTAGGCAAGGCAAAAACAGGCGCAACGTAGCGAAGCGCAGTAACAGCCGCAGGCTAGCCCGCAGGGCGAGCGCAGCGAGTCAAAAGCGCAGTTTACGAGCTGTAAATGAGCATTTTGAGCCTGTTTTTAACGCCGCATAACCGAGCGCAGTAGTTTTCACACAGCCTAAACATGGAGGCTTGCAATGCAACGACTGACTGCCACCCTGGCCCTTTGGGCCGGACTTATTGCCGGCGCACAGGCGGTAGAGCCGATCACCCTCGGCCTCAACTACCCGCGCAGCGGCA